>SBBT01000047.1 GCA_005239595.1 Candidatus Troglogloeales bacterium
CGTATGGTGACGATCCTGATGATCCAACAATAGAACGTCAATATCGTGTTCGTAAAACGCCAGGAGAAGACTTTACGGCTATCCCTGAACCGACGGGAATGACAAGGAAGAAAGTTGTTCCGCCACAAGATTATCGGGAGCAAGTGACGATTACTTTGCCTGGCGGGATGATGGAAAGAACGGACATTAGGAATAAATATACCGGAGAAATCATTGAAAAGGGGGAGCCGCGACCTCGATTTGCTCCGTCTGCTGGCGGGGATGGCGGCGCAGTCTCTGGTAAAAGAGAGGCCGATTATGTTAACTCTCTTTTAAGAATTGTGGCCCAAGATGTCAATCGGGCGTTTCCAGGGCAAATAACGCTTGATCCTTTTGGTCAACCTGTTTTTACAAAAGATGTAACGCAAGAAGCTAAAGATTTTTATCTGAAAGAAAAGAAGAGGGTGCTTCTTGAGCATGACATTGATCCTTTCAAGTACGGGTTTGAACGTCCAGCAGATTCTCCAGTTGCCCATACCGCAAGGCCTCCAGCAAAAGGAGAAGTCCTCATAACGACACCTGAACAGGCGAAGGCGGCTGGGTGGAAAGAAAAGAAAAACGCTAAGGGGGAGATAGGATACCTCTCTCCAGATGGCAGGACTGTAATTACTGTCCGATAATGCGATGCCAAAGGTCTTATCAGCAGATGAGTTTTTCGGTAACGAGAAGGCAGGGACTTCCTCTGTTGTTTCTGCGGATGAGTTCTTTGGTACTGTAAGCGAAGCAAGAACAAAGATTGTTTCCGCGGACGAGTTCTTTGGTGAAAAGCCGTCTCCACCGTCCACATCTTCAGCCATTGTTAGTGCCTTGTCGGGGAAGTCCTTTGATCCCACTGGATTTAAGGAAGCAGACGCAAAGGCGTTGGCGGCCACTGCCGAAGACAAGAAGCCTATAATCAAATCCGACCCGTCCGTTGTTGTCCCATTTCTAACTAAAAAGTTTTTTGATCCTCTTGAAGCTGCCGAATCGGTTGTCTCCACAATGCCGATCTCTAAAATAGCTCCCGCGACGAAAGTGCCACTTACTGCGGCGACCGCAATGGCATTAGAATTCGAATCGACGCCGCTTGATATTCTTCTGTCTCTTATACCGGCTAAAGTTATTGCAAAGGGAACCGGAGCCATTGCAAAAGAGATTGCTCCGTATATTCCGCAAAAGATAAAAAACATTATGATGCAGGAGGTTGATCCGAGGGCAATAAGGGATGTTCCTGTTGGTATAGATGAGTCTCCGTTTTTAAGTGGAAGAGGAGAGGCTGTTTTCAGGGAAGAGATAAAGCAGCCGATTACTCCAGAAGTGTCGCCCCTTGCCAGGGTACAACCAAAATATCCAACGGAACCGCTTATTCGGCTGGGTGTTAGCCCTGTTCCCAGGGGGGAGGTTGTTTCCCCAGAGATTCTGTCTAAAGGGCCATTACCGGAATTACCACAAAGAACACAGCCAATAAGAATGGAAAAAGAATCTGGGGTGTCCGTGAGAGAGACAGCCAAGAAGTTGCCAACAGCGGAAGATATTGCGAAAGAAAGGGCAAAGTTGATTCCAGAGGAGCCGTCCACGGCGAAGTTGGAAGAAGCCCCCATCATTCCGGCCCTACCTCTCGTTCAACCAAAGACAGGGCTGATAACAAAATTGCGTTCTCTTTTTCGCCCAGAGGTCTCATTGCCTAAAGAACATAAAGAGGCTTATCTTGAATTAAGGGACAAGTTCCACGGATATATGAATCGTGTTGATAATGTTATTGGAAAGTTTTTTGGCGACTTTATAAAGTGGTCTCCAGAAAAACAAAAGGCCGCGGACGCTGCATTAAGAGGCGACGATTTTGATGTTAGGCTCTTTGATACAAAAGAACGTATTGCGCTTCAAAATGCGAGAGAATTGATCGATAGGGCGGGCTATCAGGCAACGGTTATGTATAAGAAGACTGGAGGCAAATATGGATTGCCGCCAGAGGTTTATGAACGAAACAAAGGGAAATACCTTGCCAACTATTATCTTGAGCATGAAGTTGCCCCTGAAGCTGGGATGGGGTTGGCAAGCAAGGTTAGGATGGATTTGAGCCGGTTTAAGTCGCGTGTGGGTCTAACCCCAGAAGAACAGGCCGAGCTTGGGTTAATTGAGTCTGCGGCCTATTCGGGTGGCAAGGGGACGACGACCGTATTGCGTGATATTGGCAAGCTCAATTATATGCGCGATCTGGAGAGTAAGGGTCTTATCTTGCGTGATCCGGAAATAGCCGTTGAAGGGAGGAGAGTTTTGCCAAGTGATCTTGCGAGGCAGAAAAAAGAGTTAAAGGCGAAAGGGTTTGTCCAGTTTCCGCAAAGTGGAAATTATGGGCCTTTTGCAGGTCAATATGCGCCTAAAGCCATTGTTGACGATACAGCAGCGATATTAAATGTCCGATATGCGAATATAAACGAAGGAATGAAAAAAGCGTTAGATATAAACCGCGCTGGGGTTGGTTTATTTAAGATGGCGAAAGTGCCACTTCAACCAAGCACGGCCGTTAAGAATGTTGTATCAAATCCGTTTCAGTTGATGTTTGGCGGTGTTTCTCCAGCTAAACTTCCGTTTTTGCTTGAGGAAACCGCCGAAGATATGTTGCGGGCGGCAAAGGGTGATGTATCTGTTGATTATGGACAGGCTGTTCGTCATGGGTTGTTTGGCAAGTCACAATCTGCGGAGGAGGTCGGAAGGGTCTTGAGGGATGTTCGGCAATTAAGTCATGAAGCCAAAGGAGGATCGATCATACAGGTTGCCGACAAGTTAAGTGAGATTGCCGATTATTATGGCGGCATAGACGACTTTTTTAAGTACGCCATGTTTCGGCATCAAAAGAGTTTGGGTAAATCTAATGCAAAAGCAGCGCAAGAGGCCAATTTCTGGATTATGGATTACAGCCTTGTTTCTCCATCAGTCCGGTTTGTGAGAGAGCAGGGGATTGTTCCGTTTCCAACATATATTGGAAAAATGCCAGAGATTGCGGCAAGGGCATTAAAGGAGAGGCCGCATATTGTAATCGCTTCTTCGGCAATCCCGATTGCGATGACGTATGCTGCATTAGAAAAAGATGATATATCTGAAGAAGAATACACCAATCTTGTTAAACAGCTTCCGAGGGATGCTTATAAAGGCGGGGAGTTTGCGCTTGTTCCCGCAAAGACAAAAGAAGGCTGGCGGTGGCTAAATGTTGGGCAATATGTCCCTACTTCTGGTCTCCTGAAAATGGGCAGGGCGGTGAAGGAAGGGGAAGTTGGCGCGGCCATAAGCGAGATAGGAGGAAGACATCCATTGCAGGATGTGTCGGAAGTTATTTATTCGATAAAAAAAGGCGAAGTTCCTGTTGATCCATATTCTAATATCCCAATTTACGATGAGATTGATACGGGGGCGACAAAAATTGCGAAGTTCGTTGAATGGTTATGGGGCAAACACGTCCCAAATTGGATGTCTCGTGGCGGGGCCGGAGAAATGTTGCTTGAATCCGTCTCTGGTGTTCGGACTCGTCCAATTCCGTTGATTCCTTCCGAGAGGCAGAAGCGTCCTGCCACAACAGGGGAGGCGGCCCAGAAATTATTTGGTGTGCAAGAAATGTCTCCTGAAGAAGCGAAAGCAAGTCGGCTTAAAGAGATGCTTATCGAGAGAAAAAAACTGAAATCATCTGCGTATAGAGAGGCTGGGAAATTGAGCCGTGAAGGGAAGCCGCTTGATGCGTTGCGATTGAAGGTTAAAGAAAAGGCCAAAAGAATAATAAGAGAAGGAGAGGAACCTGCGCTTTCCAAATTGATGCGGCTGAAGCGCAGGGCAGTGGGGGGAGATGAATGACCGACATTGAAGCCCTATTTGAGACGGCTGATTTTACGGAAAACGAGTCACGGGAAGTCCTTAAGAGCATTGCGCTGAACGATTTCTTTGTTTTC
>SBBT01000053.1 GCA_005239595.1 Candidatus Troglogloeales bacterium
CTCCTCCACCGCCCGAAAGGTATGTTCATCCACAGTGTAGGCGTGAGACCGGCTCTCTTGCACCAGCCGGTGAATGCGAGAAAACCCTGGAATAATCTTCCAGAGAACATGGGTCTGATGCATGACCCTCAAAACCATGGCAATTCCGCCCGGCCTTGAAAGAATGCGGCGAAAGAGCGTTGCCGCTTCGGGTGAAAGGGACTGCCCTTCTCCCTTCGGTTCCTGATCCGCTGACTGATAAAGCATATCCAGAACCTGTCCTGAAAGCCTGGCCGAATGCCCTTGGGCCAACAAAAAGAGGCGCAGGACATTTTCGTCATTCGAAAAGAACGGATAGGGGTTCCCCGTTCGGAGTGAAATCTCGTCTCCCGCCAGATCCAGTTCAGGGGTCAGGTGCCGAGTCCTCCGGCGCCTTCTCCACTGTTGCCATCGGCTGACAGGAAAGGCATTACGGATGAAATGAATTGCAATCTCGGAAACCCCGCCGGTTAAGATGTAATATTGACGCATCAGATCACGCCGATGCCCATAATGGAAAAAGGGGGCCATCTCCTCCTGTAATTCGATCGTTAAGTGATCCGAGGCCTTTCCGTTATGAAAATGTAGCTGATTTCGGATCCGCCAGAGAAAGTCCTGGGCAGCGGATAGCATCATGTGTTCCCGGTCGGAGAGGAGCCCCCATTGGTGAAGATGGGGAAGGTTGCTGGTTTGGTACCGGACAAGGGCTGCCCACTTCAGATAATGCAGATCGCGTAATCCTCCGGGGCTCCGTTTAATGTTCGGTTCAAGAAGGTACGGCGTTGCGCCATATTCCTGATAGCCGCTCTCTCTCCCGGCATTCAGTTGCATTAAGAAAGCTGCGACATCCTTTTCGACCACCTTGTTCAAAAAACGCCCGCGATAGCGATGAAAGAGGTTCCGATCACCAGCAAGCAGCCGGGAGTCCAAAAGCGATGTGGCAATCAGCGAATCTTGCCGGGCCAGCGTGATGCACTCTTCGATGTTGCGAACACTGTGACCGACTTTATATCCCAAATCCCACAAGAGGCGGATCATCTCCGAGGAAAACGACTCTGCCGCCCGATTATGGCCTGTCTGGAAAAGGAACATGACGTCAATATCCGACCAGGGGGAAAGCTCCCTTCGGCCATATCCACCAATCGCCACCAGCGCCCCTCCCCACCCTTGCGCCAAGGACGGATCAATCGATTGGCTCACCCGCATTAAAAGTTGATCGGCCAGATCAGAAAGCGCCTCCACCACATGGTGTCCGCTTCCCCCCTGGTCATGATACAGACGGATCTCTTTCTGTTTTTGCGACAGATAGTCTCGAAGATCGGAAAGAAGCGGCGACGGTGCCATAAAAGTCCGAAACAAGCTTAGCGCAAGCTTAACATAAAATGGAACGAAGCCAATGCGTCATCGGCTTGCGTCCTTCTGGAAACGGGCAGGCGTAAAAGTTTAGTGTCCTCTTTAGGGAATCACTGCGGCCATCACGTAGATCATGGCAATCAAGGCGATCGACATCACCAGACCTAACTTCCACATGGCCAAAATCCAGTCCCAAGGAGTGAAATGGGGATCGACATTCCTAAGGATATAAGCAAAGGCGACCACTGACTGAGCGCAGCCGATATGGGTCAGTGACCCTCCTGTCGCGTAACCGGCAATCTGGGCCGCGGCAAAGAGGAACATGTTCGGCATCCCATCAATGGCCCTGGAGGCAAAGTCGGCAACCACATTATTGTCGAGCATGGCCGACAAGAGGTTCGCTCCGACAAACTGAATGACCGCCACATGGCCGCGTCCGATGCGTAAAGTAGCCTCTTCGATAAGTGTTTTCATCTGGTCAAAGAAACCGATCGCCGTCAGCATCGTGATTGAGAGAAAGAGGGGAAAGAGGAAGAGATACTCTTTGGATTCTTCCACCGCCTCATGAAGGGCAAGCCTGCGCATTTTCGGGTGCGATACGATTCCCAAAAAGGCGCAGAGAAACGCCACAAAGGAGGAGAGAAAAAGAGGAACGTCATGATCCGCGGAATGCCAGAGCAACAACCCGATAAACGGGAGAAAGGAGAGTATCCCCCATTTTTGAGCTGTCCGCCTCTCGATATGAACCTCATCAAGGAGACGGAGGAGGGCCCCGCCAAGCGCGGGGTCCCGATAATAGGCGGAAACCGGCTCCACATACTCCCTTCCCAGGTACGCTTCAATAAATAGGGTGGACTGCTTCTTTCCCCTGTCGGATTCCATCTCTCGAATTTCTCCATAACGTTTCACCTGCAAAAAACGGACATCCGCAATCCGCCGCTCCAAAATATCAAGCTTCGCAATAGGAAGCGTCTCCCCGCGCAACCGGCGATAGAGAAACAGGGCCACAACGGCAAAAGTCCCCGCTGCCATCGGCATGGCATATTGAAGGAAAAAAATATCGGAAAGCCCAAGATTCGATTTCATAATCAGGTTGGGGGGTTCGCCATACGCCAGCCACATTCCACAGACGGTGGTGATCACAACCGATGAGGTGATCAGAAACTCAATCTTTTGCCGTTTTATCCTGGAGACAACCAGGATAACCATCAGGATACGAATCAAAAGACCGATCATCGAGACACCATCTAGAATTCCCGATGCCAGTGAAACCAATCCCATAATGACCAGGATCGTCACGAAAAGGCGTCCTTTGAACACGGTTAACAAATACATGCTGATGGCCTCTAGAAACCGTGTCTGCGAAATCACGCTGACAAAGAAGGTGAGCCCCAGGATAAAGAGCATCGTATCGGCATGGATTAGTTTTTCTAACTGATGCAGAGAAAAAATATTGGCGTAAACCGCTTCCAAAAAGGCAGTCCCCCCTCTTTGGGCCATCTCCTGCCGCAGATAAGAGGTTGGCCACCAAATGGGAAAAAAGGTGGCCGAGATGACGAGAATCGCGCCATAGGTGATGGCGTTCTTATCAATCCGATATCGGATCGATCCGAAGACAAAAAGGGCGATGACGGTTAAAAAAACTTCCAACCCAACCCAATTAGGGTGGATCGGGGAGCCTCCTGTGAGTGCCACGATCAGAAGCGACAGGGCGGCACAAGCGATCAGGAACCCTTTGGAGGAAATTTCGACAGGGGCATCTGAACGATCTGGCATGCGTTATCTTTCTCTTTAACTACAAAAAAAGGGGACAGATGAACAATCCACTGTCCCCCGATCATCCCAACTTTCTCGAAAACTCTAAAGCGCGCTCTCCCCTGTCTCTCCCGTCCGAATACGGACAGCCTCGCTCAAGGAGGTAACAAAAATCTTTCCATCACCGATACTGCCGGTCTTGGCGGAGGACAAGATCGTTGCAACGATCTTGTCCTCGTCCCGATCGGCCACCACTACCTCAATCTTAACCTTGGGGACAAATTCAATTGTGTACTCTGCCCCACGATACTGTTCCTTATGCCCCTTTTGCCGACCAAACCCCTTCACCTCGGTGATAGTCATCCCGTAGACACCGATATCGGATAGGGCCTTCTTCACATCTTCCAGCTTAAAGGGTTTTACCACTGCCTCAATTTTTTTCATGGCCTTCCCTCCTTAGTAAGATCTATCACAAGACTCATACACATGGCATAACCACCCTCCCATTCCTGTTCGGGAGGGTGGTTCAGACACTACCGATGTTTTCAATGGTTCGCATCGAGCTATTTTTTGCCCGTAACAGGAGGAATAGATGTAACAGAAAAGTCGGGATAAGCGGACTGGCCATGTTCCCCGATATCGAGACCCTCCATCTCTTCCGCCTCGGAAACCCGCACACCCAACGTCATTTTAATGCCCATCCAGATGACATAAGAGAGAATGAACGTGAAAGCGCCGACCGCCACGATGCCGGTGATCTGGCTCATGAGGAGGTTCGTCCCGCCGCCAAAGAAAAGACCGTCTCCGGTGGTCTTGGGAATGAACTGATCTTGCGCGAAGAGTCCGACAGAGAAGGTTCCCCACACGCCACAAACCAGATGCACTGCCAGGGCACCGACCGGATCATCGATTTTCAATTTGTCGAACATCAGCACGGCGAAGACAACCAAGACCCCCGCAATGGCGCCGATCCAGAAGGAGCTGCCGACGGAAACAAAGGCGCAAGGGGCGGTGATGCCGACCAAGCCTGCAAGCAGGCCGTTGATCGACATCCCCAGATCGGGCTTCCCCATGATAATCCAGGCCGTAGCCGTGGCGGCAAGCAGTCCGGCGGCAGCTGCGGTATTTGTGGTAACAACAATCCGGGCCATGTCTCCAACGGCTGCGGCCATCGTGCTGCCGGGGTTAAATCCAAACCATCCCAGCCAGAGAACAATGGCGCCGATGGTGGCGGAGGTCATGCTGTGACCGGGGATCGCGTTGACCTTGCCGTTAGCCCCATACTTTCCGATGCGGGGACCCAGTACGACAACCCCGGCTAACGCCGCCCAGCCACCTACCGAATGCACCACCGTCGAGCCGGCAAAATCCCACATCCCGCTTGCCGCAAGCCACCCGGCGCCCCAAATCCAATGTCCGACAATCGGGTAGATGACGCCGACTAAAAAGAACGAGAAGACAATAAACGAGATATACTTAATTCGCTCGGCGACCGCACCGGAGACAATGGTCGCGGCGGTTCCCGCAAAGACCAGTTGGAAGAAAAACTTGGCCAGAAGCGGAATCGTGGTCCAGGCAATCGCGGAATAAGCCCCTTGATAAGCGTCACCCGTCATAGGAGAATTGTCGGGTCCTCCGACAAAGAAGAGGCCTTCGGTTCCGATGAAGCCGGTGCCATTGCCGAACATCAGTCCCCAGCCGAGCACCCAGAAAGCGATCGAGGAGATGGCAAAGACAATGAAGTTCTTTGAGAGGATGTTGACTGTGTTCTTGCTGCGGCAGAAACCCGACTCTACCATAGCAAAACCGAGGTTCATGAAGAAAACCAACATCGCAGTCACTAAAGTCCAGATCGTATCGGCCATAACTTTATATTCATTAGGCCCGGCGGCGGGAGCCGCTTCAGCCATGGCCACAGGCGGGGCCTCCGCGGGGGCCTCCGCGGGGGCAGCCTCCATAGCGGCAGGAGGCGCTTCGGCAGGCGGGGCATCTTGCGCCCACGCGGGATAAGCGGCCATCCATGCAGGAAGCATAACAGCCGACATCAAGAAAAAACGAACCTTCTTTGCGATCATAAGTGCCTCCTCATAAATCACTCGAAATGGTTGAGGAGGCAGAGATGATTCCGCACGGCCTCCTCAACGAGGGTTCTGAAATGTTAAGCTAGAACGTGTAGACAAAACCGGCTGTTACACGGTCCTGCTCATCAACGGCCGTTCCTTTATCTAAAAATATCTTCTGATCGGCCATGTCACGGCGATATTCAACACGGGTCAGGAGGTCTTTCCCCACCTTATGCTCCACCGTCACGGTCCACTCTTGAACGCTGTTCTTCTTAAAGGCCACGCCCTTAAGATCTGTCGAGCCGAAGATAAACCCGTCATCATCGTCCACATCTTCAAAGCGGATGGACAAGGCGCACGGTTCCATCGACCACTTCGCATACGCCGCGTAACCGCTCCACTTCTGCGATCCGCCCGCAGTCTTATCCTGCTCGCCATCATTATAATCGAACATGAAAGAGAGTGAATCGCTCGGATTAAACCCGACGATCAATTCAGAGACCTGCCGATCTTTAAATCCAGCCCCTCCAAATGCAGTCCCTTCTTCCGGCCCAATCCAGTTAAACCAGACAGGAATCGCCTTGATCCCCGTAAATCCGACCTGTAGACCATAGGTCTTTGACCTGTCTGTCTCAAAGACATTGTTCCATCCGTTGTACACAAACCCGTTCACGGAAAGGGTGTCGGACAAGGTGGTATTCACCCGCAGACCGCCATGATAGTAAGGGATGGCGCCGGCGAAGAGGATGCCCCTGGAATAGTTCCAGTTGTCTTTTGTCTCGATTACCTCGGCCCCCATATGGGTCACAAATTTCCCAACGTCGACCGTGAGCTTTCCGGGGGTCCCCAAGGTAATATACGCCTGCTGGATATTTTTAAATGTTGCCTCCGACGGACTGGTCGCTGTCGGACAGGTAGCCGTGCCGCAATGGACGATGTCGGTTGTCGGCCCGAAATTCAAATCTATCCGAAATCCGGCCCCACCTTCAGGCGCCTTGCTGAAAACAATCTCGCCAAGATTTAAGCTTACCGCGTCACTGGCAGTATCGAAATTGCTGGCCGCGAGCGGTCCATTGGCCCGGGTATTCGGCTTATTAAGATTGTAGCTGTAATACACATCCACAAACCCGCTGATCTGCACGGAGGATTTCATCTCCTCCGCATACGCACTTCCCATCGTCAGAACAAACATCGCAACTGCCAAACCGATCGTTTTTTTCATCGTTATTCATACCTCCGTCCTTGTTTTTGCCGAAAAAAAAGCGCCGCACGGGTTATATACTCCACGCAACGCCTTTTTTCATTGATCGCTCCATTGGCCTGGTCAACCAATCGCGCTCCCTCTTCCAGATTTTCACGCCCGATACAGCGTCAATTCTTCTAATTTCCTGCGGACTGTGTTACGAACCAAACATCAGGCTCGGTGTGTACCTCTACTCCTCTTTTATACATTTTGCAAGTTTTTTTTAAAAAAAGATATCCGTCCGCTAAACTTGACACCTATTGCTTTCGTCCAGTACGATCGGACCATGGTATGGGGTTAACAAGGCCGTCTCATTCCATGAGAATAGATTTTATGGGGATGAGACGGTTTCTTTTTTGGAGACAGCATGGCCTTGAAAGAATCCGCGTCTCGCACCCTCATTGGATGCAGTGCCATCGTTAAGGAGATCTACCGGGAAGTCACGCGTGTCGGAAAAAGCAAGGCAACCGTGCTGCTTCGAGGGGAGAGCGGGACCGGCAAGGAGCTGGTGGCGAAGCTGATCCATGAAAATAGTCCGCGGGCGGGCGGCCCTTTTATCAGGGTCCATTGCACCGCCCTCACGGAAACCCTTCTGGAAAGCGAGCTCTTCGGCCACGAAAAGGGGTCTTTTACCGGCGCCTACCAGACCAGGAAGGGACGTTTTGAGCTGGCAAACGAAGGGACCATCTTCCTAGATGAAATCGGCGATCTCTCTTTGCCGGTGCAGGTAAAACTGCTTCGGGTGTTACAAGAGATGGAGTTCGAGCGGGTGGGCGGGATTCAGACCTTATCCGTGGACGTTCGAACCATTACAGCCACCCACCGGAACCTGGAACATGCCGTTAGGGAGGGGACCTTCAGACAAGATCTTTATTACCGGCTCAATGTCGTGCCGATCTATCTGCCGCCGCTGCGGGCACGGAGGGAAGACATCCCGCTGCTTATTCAACATTTTCTCGACAAATTCAACATGGAAAACCATAAGAATGTCCGACTCTCCGGCCAAATAATACAGCTTCTCGTCCAGTATGACTGGCCCGGCAATATTCGGGAGTTGGAAAACTGCATTGAGCGTCTGGTCGTTCTCGCCGCGGACGGATCGGTCACCTTAAAAACCATCCCCTCGGGCATTGAAACCTATTTTAACGATATCCGGCAGGTCATCCTGACCCCTTCCAAGGCAAAGAAGAATTCCTTGACCGATTCGGTACACGATATGGAAAGAGAGGCATTAAAAAGCGCTCTGGAGCGATCGGGCTGGGTTTACGCCAAGGCAGCCCGACGACTGGGAATTACGCCCCGCCAGGTCGCCTACAAGGTGAAAAAATATCGGCTCGTCCCAGACGGAGAGGGGGGAGGAACGTGCAATACGATTTAAAAACCGTTTGACGGTTTGGTATAGCCTCTTCCCAGGATCGCCTCCTGAATGGTGGCGTAGGTGGTGGTTCCGATGGTTGTGTCCATCAGGTCGAGCGGTGACGTGGTCGAACCGCTAATCACGTCAATCTCCGTAGGTAACTCGTCATCCGTGCTGTTTAAATTACGGTCATATCGAAATCCGCTTGCGTATGTGCAGAAACAACTGTTGGTTGGTCCATAACGGATGTCGGAACCACCGGTCGGCTGGGTCCATAGACCGCTGGTGCTGTTGAAGGAGACGAATTGGCGCTGGGCATACGCCTGAAGGGTGCGGGTACTCCCGGGACCGGCCCAATTGCAGATGAAACCGGTAATATCCCCAGTCGAGGTGTGAATGGGAGCTCCATATCCATAATAGGCCTCTCCATCCTTGGATACGGCGACCGGTTCCGAGGCATCCTCCGGGGGGTTGAGCCGAAGTTGGAGGATTCTGGCATTCGGATCGAGCGGACCGGCCTGCCAGCCATAGAGATAGGAACCCGCCAGGGTCAAGGGATTATAATCAGCCCCAAACCGGCTAAAATCGTCGGCCCACCCCGTGGGAGGCTTAGGAAGAACCGTTCCCCTGTAGGTGGGATCGAGTTCTCCATCCGATTCATAGCTCGCCAGGCTTGTGCCGCCCTTTCCGCAAAATTGCCCGCTTCGATGCGTCACCTTCATCGCTTTTGCGCTGCTGCGGGAATATTTAAGACTCCCGATGACTGTCACATCCGCCGCCCCTCCGGAGATGCAATTTCCTCCCGTAACCTGCTGGGTCACCGAGTAGACCATCAAACCGTTGTATGCAAACTTGCTCGCCCCCGGCGCGTGTTGGAGGGTAATTTCTATATTGTGTGCAAGTGACGACGCATCAGTGTAGGTAAATTTTAAGATATACGTGTAGGTTGTCGCGCTTGAATCGAGCGCGATCGAGGCGGTTGTGAATGTGATACTCGGCAGCGAGGGCATCGTCACACTGACACTGCTGCCGGCAGAAGGGAGGACGCCTCCGGCATTGTACAGGGCCCGCAACAGACCGGCAAGCCCCGTCAAGGCCATGTTCAGCCGTCCGCGCACCCCTTCCATCCTGGAAGTAAGCTGGGCAGCGGCGCAGGCGTGCCCTGTGGCCGCATCCGTTTCGGTCCAGATTCCAACATCTCCGGTTGGCAACTCGGTCATGGTGGATGAGGTGCCATCCGGATGGTTGGTGAACTTTAATTTTGGCCCAAAACATTTAGCATCCTTTTCGGTCATAAAAAAATCCGCGGGGCTAAACAATGAAAGAAAAGGTGTCGTTCCGCTGAGAAGGCCGTTGATCCGGGTTGCGGCAGACGTATAGCGTCGCACCGCGGCAAACTTCGGACCCGCCTTCGCCGTTGATCCCTCAACGTCAGGCGCAGAAGATGTGGTCGTAGTCGCTGTGGGTGAATCGACACCAAGATCGGAGGGGAAAACGGTGTCCGTTGCCTGGGAGCCGGAGGTGGAGGAGGAACCCCCGCAACCGGATAAGAAAAGCCCTATTCCAAAAATCCAAACGAGGTGGCGACAGAAACGCATAAGAGACCTCCTTCTATAGTTAAACAACCAAAAGCTAACGCCCATTTTACCCCGGCGAAAATGCTTGTCCAACCGAAGCAAGTATCGGGTTATAAGAGATCGGGATAGGGCCTGAACTGAAGCCCATTCAGGCGAATCTCGCCTGGAACAGACTTTCCCTGTATCAGTACTTTAAAAACACGTCCCATGCGCCTCGGATCCATCAGTTGTTTCATCGCTAAAAAATCAGAGGCCGCCTCCTTGGAGAGGGCCATCTGATTGGCGGCCTCCTCCATTTTCTGCGCAATCCCCAGCCCCATCAGAAAATAGGCCTGGTCCGTAAATCCGAGCAGACAGAGACCCGCCTCGCTTCCCACCTTTGCCAACGACGTAAAATCAACATGGGCGGTCATGTCCTGCTCTCCAATATGTTCATACGGGTTTTCATTCACCGTGTGTCGGAAGTAACAGAGAAACGTCCCGCGGGCCCGCATCGGCGTATACAGTGCCTCCTTGGGATAACCATAGTCAATCGTCAGGACAAACCCGCGATGAAGCGCTTCTCCGACCTCTTTCATCCAGTGAAGGGCGTTTAAGTTGACTTCCACCTGAACCGGGCGATCGAAGTGGACGCCGACCTCTCTCCAATGCTGCTGCAGTCTGGGGGTAGAGGGGTCCGCCAACGCCTCGACAAAACAGCCTTGCTTCCAATCTACAAAAATCTCTTTAAAAGTCTCCGGCCCCACACAAAGCCGGTGTACCGGGAAGGCATCCAATAGTTCATTCGAGAAGACCACCCCCTCCAATTGAGAAGGGACGGACTCTCTCCAGGATACCCGGCCTGGAAATAACGGTCCCAACCATTCCTGCTGTCGCGCCTTCAACCAGCCGCTTTTCTCGACGATCACATACTGGAGCCGGTTAAAAAGTTCGGAGAACTCCTTTTGGAGAAAACGCACGATGTCAAAACAGAGCGTGCCCTTGCCCGCCCCCATTTCAACAACCGTAAACGTTTTACAACCGAGGATGCAATCCATCTGCGCAAGCTGCCTGGCGATCAATTCACCAAAGGCAGGATGGACCATGCTGCTTGTATAGTAATCCCCCTTCCAGCCTATTTTCTCCCCGCAGGAAGTATAATATCCATATTCAGGATGATAGAGAGCCATCTCCATAAATCGGATAAACGGCATGGGGCCCCTTTGGGCGATTTCATCGCGGATGACGGCCACCAAGGGCGGTTTAGACATGGCGCTACCCTATCGAAAACGACAATGGGAATCAAGAGAGTAGGGGGGCTTTTGGAGCGCCCAAGGATACGATTTCTTTGTAGGAAAAAAGAGTCAAAATCGGTATGATGGATTGATGGTCATTTTATCGCTCTATTTTATCTTCTCTTTTTTGAGCACCTCATATGCCCTTGCAGCACCTTCCCTGTACGACATTACCGCCACCTATTATGAGGCGGAGCATCAAATCATCGGCTCTGAAAAGATCACTCTTACAAACGACGGGGAGGTACCGCTTTCCGAAATTTACCTTTTTCTCTATCCCAATCTCTACTCGAAGAAAAACCCGAATATTAATCCGGCCTATTACAAAAAGGCCTATCCCGTCCAATTCAATCCCGGAGAAATGCGGATTTTCTCCATCTCTGATGAAGCGGGAACCCGCTTATCCTATGCGGCAGAGGCCTCAAACATGGTCGTGAAGATAACGCTTCCGGTCCCAATCCCCCCGAAAAATCCTTATACATTTCTTGTTTATTTTGTCACAAAAATACCCCAGAAGTATGGCATCTTCGGTTATTACAGGGAGTTGGTCGCCTTACAGGGGGGCTGGCATCCCTATCTTCCGCCGCTGATCAATGGAAAGTGGAACCTGCTTCGCCCCCCTGAAGTGGCCCAATTTAAAATCCACTTTACGGTTAAGGAGCGATTCTATCTCCTTGCATCGGCGCCGCTTCACCTCGAGAAACAATCCGGAGAGGATCAGACATTCTTTTTCGAAGCCACGCTCCCATTTTTCTCGCTGGCCATCGGGCTGAATATGGTCCGATTGGAAGAGACGGTTGGAAACATTCACCTCATTTACCATGTCCGCTCCAGAGATAAAATCGAGGCAAAACAGGTCATGAGGGTCGCCAAAGAGGCAGTCGACTACTTTCTTAAAGATGCCGGTCCCATGCCAACCACCTTGCTCCAGTTCAGCGAGGCCCATCTTTATCAGGATGTAGTCGGCAGAGGCGCCCACATGCTCTATCTTAATACCAATCTCTTTAAGGTCATCTCCCCGCTAAAACGTTTCCACGAAGCGGCCGTCGCCAAGGGGGTTTTCTCCCTCCTTTGGAGAGAGAGACTGCTGCATGAGGAAGCCTGGGTAACCGAAGGAATCGCACAGATCGCGACAGAACAATTTATAAAAGAAAAATATGGAAGAGTGTCTCACATGGAGAAGTGGCTTAAACCATTTGCGTTCATCCCCCTGGTGGACGACATCCTCTATTCCAAGGAGATTCCGCTCCGACAAATTTATTTTAAGGAAACGGTAGCGCCTTACGTCAACGAAGAGTTGCAATTCTTTAATCATCCCCGCCCCGAGGGGACGACCATCTTTACAAAGCTGACCAACCTCCTAGGACAGAAAGCCGTGGATGCAATGGTCTTCGCTTATTTAAAAGAAATCGAATTGGGAGGGAGGCCGGCCTTCAGAGACATTGCCTCACAGGTTTCTGGAAAGGATCTTCACTGGTTCTTCGACCAGTGGCTCGAGGAAAATCCGGTGCTTGATTTTGGAATCGACCGGATCGACCGGGAAAAAGTGGAGGGCGGCCATCGGACAACGATTGTTGTCAAAAAACTCGGAAAAGGGATCGAACCGCTGGGAATCTACGTCCATGAAAAAAACGGGCCGGAACAATCATTGATTTGGGACGGACGAGGAGATAGCCATGAGGCGGTGGTCGCAACGTCCTCGCCTGTCGACATCGTCGAGCTTGATCCAGGCCGGCAATCGAGCGACCCGAATCGATCTAACAATCGCAACCCGATCAAATGGAAAGTCGTTCTAGACCGGCTCAAGTTCAGTTATAACTTAAACACCCACAACATCAACTACAGTGCAGGCGCTCTTTATCAACCGGTTTATGATGACACGAAAAGGTACCGTCTTTACTTTAAGCATACCGATCTGGGCAACGAGGGACGCATGGAATACGCTCGCACCCTTCAAAACAGGCATACAGTGACCGGCGGGGTTTCATATGCCCAGTTGGAAGCCGCATCTGGCCAATCGGCTGGGGAGACCGCCGGCATTGTCCATCTCGGTTACGCACTTGGCTACCCTAGCAGCCCCCTCTTGTCCTACTATATTCAAAAACTGACCGGAAAGTTTCCGAATGCGTCCATCTCTTTTGAATACAGCCAGCGCGTAACGGAGGGCAGCGACGACAACCTCCTTACAGCAAAGGTTGACCTGCGCAAAATAGTCTCTTTTTCAAATTACCACGAAATCGGCGTCCGGTTCTTCGCGGGGGAGTCTTTCGGAGAATTGTTTCAAAATAGCCGCTTTTTTCTCGGCGGTGATGAAGGGTTGCGCGGATTTAAACCGCTGCAATATGAAGGAAATCATATCGGGTTTATATCGACAGAGTACCGTTTCCCAATTTACTACGAAACGGAGCTTCAGTTCGGCAGTCTTGCGCTCACGCACACCTTGCAGGGGGCGTTTTTTATCGAGAGCGGCAATGTAACCGATTCAAAGAACGTCTTTGAGTTTTCAAACTATCGATCCGATGCCGGGGTAGGAATTCGCTGGCAGATGGATGGACTTGGGTTCTATCCGATTATTGCCAGAATAGACATAGCGCGTCCGCTCCCTATTTCCCATGAAGGGAAAAACCTCTATTACCTTAGTGTGGGCCAGCCCTTCTAGCAGGACACACTCTTTACTGGCCGCAACACTTTTTGTATTTCTTGCCGCTTCCGCAAATACAGGGATCGTTTCTTCCTATTTTCTTCGTTGTACGGTGAACGGTGCGATCGGTCTCTCCACGATTATACTGCATCGTTTGTCGAAGGGGCAGGGGGGCCTCTTTGACCACCTGCACCCGAAAAAGATGATCAACCGTATCTCGCTTGATACGGTTGATCATGGAGGAAAACATCTCAAAACCCTCTTTTTTATACTCGCTTAAAGGCTCCTTCTGGCCGTACCCGCGCAAACCGATTCCCTCTTTCAAATAGTCCATTGCGAGGAGGTGATCCTTCCAATGGCTATCGATCATCCAGAGAAAACACTGTTTTTCCAACAAGCGCATCGACGCCACACCCAGATCCGTCCGCTTTTTCTCATAAGCGTCATACACCTGCTGGGCAACCGCTTCTTTCAGGGCATCGATTCCGACGGAGGGGATGTTAAGCCCTTCTTTTGAAATCGCCACGTTAAAACGGGAGGAGAGGGTATCAACCAAGCCATCGGCATCCCACTCCTCGGCATAGGCCTTTTCAGGACAATAGGCTAAAACCACCTCTTCGATTTGATCTCCGATGAGCTCACGGATCGTCTCTGTGATATCTTCCTCCGAAAGGATTTCCCGTCGTCGCCCATAAATGACGGTTCTCTGCTTGTTCATCACATCATCATATTCCAAAAGTTGCTTTCGAATATCGAAGTTATGCCCTTCCACGCGTTTTTGGGCGTTCTCAATCGCCCGCGTCACAATCCGGTGTTCAATCGGAATCCCCTCCTCCATCCCAAGCCGCGCCATAAGGTTTGATATCTTCTCCGACCCAAAAATGCGGAGGAGGTCATCCTCGAGAGAGAGGTAGAAACGGGAAGAGCCCGGATCTCCCTGCCGGCCGGAACGGCCGCGAAGCTGGTTATCCACCCGTCGAGATTCATGTCGTTCCGTCCCGATAATGTGAAGCCCCCCCAGCGAAATCACCGCGGCTTTCTCCGCTTCACACGCCGCCCTGGTTTTCTCCTTTGCCTCCGTAAGCGCCTCGGCTTCAAGATCAGGATGCTGGGCCTGATACTGCCTAAACAGGAAATCGGGATTCCCTCCCAGAAGAATATCGGTACCGCGGCCCGCCATGTTGGTGGCAATCGTCACCGCCCCCTTGCGACCGGCCTGGGCAATAATCTCCGCCTCTTTTTCATGGTGCTTGGCGTTTAACACCGAATGGGAAATCCCGTTTCGCCTAAGCAGGTCCGAAATCCGCTCCGACGTCTCGATGGAAATTGTTCCGACCAATGTGGGACGGCCCGCCTTGTACAATTCCGTAATTTCCTGAACAATCGCATCAAGCTTTTCTCGTTCCGTTCTGTAAATCACATCGGCATAGTCTGTCCGACGCATCGTTCGATTCGGCGGAATAACCATCACCTCGAGACCGTAAATCTTCGAGAATTCAGTCGCCTCCGTATCGGCCGTGCCGGTCATGCCGGAGAGTTTCTTATAAAGCCTGAAATAGTTTTGGAAGGTGATGGAGGCGAGCGTCTGATTTTCGTTTGCAATCTTTACCCCTTCTTTTGCCTCCACCGCCTGATGAAGACCGTCGCTCCAGCGGCGTCCCGGCATCATCCGGCCGGTAAATTCATCGACGATGACCACTTCCCCGTCTTTTACCACATAGTCGACATCCCGCTTGAAAAGGGCATGGGCCTTCAACGCCTGTAACACATGGTGGACGATCGTCATGTTAGCCAGGTCATAAAGGTTGTCCACTGAAAGAAGCCGCTCAACCTTGATATTTCCCTCCTCCGTCAGAACCACCGTTTTTGTCTTCTCTTCCACGGTATAATCCGCATCCTTTTTTAAGGAAGGGATAATCCGATTAACCCGGTAGTAAAGTTCCGTCGACTCCTCCGCAGGCCCGGAGATAATCAAGGGCGTCCTCGCCTCATCAATCAAAATACTATCGACTTCGTCCACAATCGCATAATAGAGTTCCCGTTGAACAAAACTTTTGTGGTCGAATTTCATATTGTCGCGCAGATAGTCGAAACCAAATTCGTTGTTGGTCCCATAGGTCACATCCGAACCATACGCGACCTGCCGCTCTCGATCAGCAGCATCGTGCTGGATTAATCCAACGGTCAAACCTAAAAACCGATAAATCTCGCCCATCCATTGGGAATCCCGTTTTGCAAGATAATCGTTCACCGTCACCACGTGAACCCCGCGCCCGACCAGTGCATTGAGATAGACGGGGAGCGTCGCCACCAACGTCTTTCCTTCGCCCGTTTTCATCTCCGCGATCTTTCCTTCATGCAGGGCAACTCCTCCCAAAATCTGGACATCAAAATGCCGCATGCCGAGAACCCGTTTGGACGCTTCGCGCACCACGGCATAGGCCTCCGGAAGAATCGCCAAAAGCCTCGCAGACAATTCGGAATCGGTCGGCGCTCCATCCGTAAGGCGTTTTCTAAATAGATCGGTCTTTTCGCGCAGCATGACGTCTGAAAGGAGCGACAGCGACTGCTCAAATTCATTCACCCGCAGCACAAGAGGCCCCAGCCGCTTGAGCTCCCGCTCGTTCCTGCTGCCGATCATTTTTCTTAGTAAACTCCCAAGCATGGAATTCCCAAAGGTTGGGTGGAGTTATATCACGTTATACGATAGGGCTTTGAAAAGAAAAGCCCCGACAATATCCCACTTGCCGGGGCTTTTCACCCTGCAGATTCCCTTATATGTAAGACTGGCTAAAGCCTGTACCGATCAAGAGGCTGTCATGACGTTCGCCGCCTGGGGGCCCTTTTCGCCTTGAACAATTTCAAACTCTACGGCCTGCCCTTCAGACAATGATCTAAACCCCTCTCCCTTAATCGCAGAGAAGTGGACAAACACATCCCCGCCTTCTTCCCGTTCAATAAATCCATAACCTTTCTTTTCGTTAAACCACTTCACCTTGCCTTTGACTGACATGGGACGGACACTCCTTAGCCCCAATTAGGTTTTCCAACTGGAAAACTTCTTTGGGTGTTGATAACACAGAGAGAAGAATCTCTCCACTTTACCTAGCTTGGTAAACGTACGACTCGTTCAGTTATGACGTTTTCCTGAGGATATACTTCATTGGATTAACAGGCACGTTATCGCGATAGACTTCATAATGGAGGTGCGCGCCGGTTGACATCCCGGTATTCCCTACAAGGGCGAGCTTGTCGCCGCGCTTGACCTTTTGTGACGGGACAACCATGGTCGTTGATAGATGGCCATAATAGGTTTTAATACCATAACCATGATCTATCTTGATGATCTTGCCATAACCGCTGTCATATCCTACATAGGTAACAACCCCCGCCGCAGGCGCGACAACCGGCGTTCCATGGGGCGCCCTAATATCGATTCCATTGTGCATGACAAGCCGACCGGTAAAAGGGGAAATCCGTTTTCCAAAACCGGAGACAACCGAACCGGCGGTTGGCCAAGCAGAAGGTGTGGCTGCCAAGAGAGACTGCCGTTTTAGAACGGCGTCTACGAGCTCCTCAAAGCTCTCCTCCTGCTGAAGGATTCTTTCGCGAAGCGCGCCCAAGTCAAATTGGATGGCGGACATCAGCTTGGACCTGGACTCTTCCCTTTCCTCCGGACCGCCCACTCCCAAGACCGCCGTGGTATCCTTACGGACATCCAGATCGGTCATCACGCGCAGTTTGTGGTCCACCTCGGAGAGCCGGGCCATCTGCTGCTTTAAACCGTCAACCATATGAAGAACACCCCGAATTTGAGTCTCCTGAAGTTTCGTCTCCTTGCGGAGATTGCGCAATTCCTCCATCCGATCAAGCATCAAAATGTAGTTTACAAAGGAACCGACTGTCGCAAGCGACACAACGACCGACAGGCCGATGAGGTACTGACATGTCCTCTTTTTAATCGAAAAACGCCACGGCTCCGACATGCTCCGTGGAAGCACCGGCAGCACAACGATCGAGTATGAATCGTGATCTTTCAACGTCTCTGTTCTCTATAAAATTTTGTTAAATGTTTAAATATAAAAAACAGGGGGAGGTGTATCATACGGCCACCCAACTTGTCAAGCACCCTTTTTATCAGCTTTTTTTATCATACTTTTTGATGTTCGACGCGACTGCTCAATCAACGTATATAAAC
>SBBT01000071.1 GCA_005239595.1 Candidatus Troglogloeales bacterium
CCTCTGAGACAATAAAGAAGGCCGGCAAGAACTTCTCATGCTCTTTTAAGAGTTGAAAATCTTTTGCCTCTGCAACAACCGTGACTTTGGCTTCCAGAGAGGTTCCAATGATTTTTTCGGTTCGCTTCTCTTCCAGGGCCTTTGAAACCGATTCGCGAAGCGTGATCAGCCCTTCCCAGGACTCGGCAATATCGTTGTGGCGTTCACGTATCTTAGGAAAGGTCGTAAGATGAATGGATGCGTTTTCCCCCTTTAAATGTGCCGGAATCGATTGCCAGATTTCTTCGGCAGTAAAAGAAAGAATGGGGGCCATGAGCTTCGTCAGCGTGATTAAAATTTCATGCAGAACAGACTGGGCTGCGCGCCGTTTGGGATCATCGGCCGCGGAGGCATAAAGCCGATCTTTAATGATATCCAGATAAAACGCGGAGAGATCCACCGAGCAAAACTGATTCAAGGTATGAAAGACCGTGTGAAAATCCATCTGATTGTAAGCCGCCCGGATTTTTTTATTTACAAGATCGAGTTGATATAGCGCCCATTGGTCAACTTCCAAAAGATGTCCGCCATCTCCTTGCTCTGTATAATCATATAAATTGCTTAATAGGAATCGACACGTATTCCGAATCTTTCGGTAAGCCTCGACCCATTGTTTCAGAATCGATTCAGAGAGACGAATGTCTTCTCTGAAGTCGGTTGCGGCGACCCACAGGCGCAGGATTTCCGCGCCGTACTGATTGACGACCTCCTGCGGCGCCACCACGTTGCCGGCTGATTTCGACATCTTTTTCCCTTCGCCGTCCACGGTAAATCCATGCGTGAGGACCGCGGCAAATGCGGCCTTTCGATCCGTTTCAAGCGAAGCCAACAGGGTGCTTTGGAACCAGCCACGGTGCTGATCCGAACCCTCCAGATACAAATCAGCCGGCCAGTTTAAATCGGGACGGCGTTTTAGGACAGCAGCATGACTCACACCCGATTCAAACCAGACATCGAGGATGTCGTTTTCCTGATCAAACTCGCTTTCACCGCACTTTACACAGGCGGTTCCTTCCGGCAGAAGCACTTGGGATTTCTCAAACCACAGATCGGAGCCTTTGGGGTCTTGTTCCATGCGCGTGGCAATAGAATCAATAATTTCTTTGGAAAGTAAGGGGGTTTTGCAGGCGCGGCAGGAGAAGGCGACAATGGGTACACCCCAGCTCCGCTGGCGTGAGATGCACCAATCGGTACGGGTTCCCACGGCTCCGATGATCCGATCCTTTCCCCATTTGGGAATCCAGTGAACGCGATCAATCTCGGCTAACGCCCGTTTTTGCAATTTCGTTTTCTCCATGGAGATAAACCATTGTTCTGTCGCGCGGAAGATCACCGGTTGTTTGCATCGCCAGCAATGGGGATAGGAATGGACAATCTTTTTTTCTGAAAGGAGCATTCCCGCCTCCTCCAACAGGGCAATGATTTTGGGATTGGCTTCAAAGACGGGCAAACCCGCAAACGATTCGGCCTCCTGTGTGAACCGCCCTTTTCCATCGACGGGGGCGTAGGGGCGAATGCCGTATTTTAAGCCGACGTCATAATCTTCGCGTCCATGGCCGGGAGCGGTATGGACACAACCGGTGCCCCCTTCCTGCGTGACATGGTGACCCAGAATCACGGGCGAGGGTTGATCAAGCCAGGGATGCTGAAAGGCCCATCCTTCAATTTGAGATCCCTTGAATGTACAGACAATTTGGATCGCACCATGATCCAGCCCCGTTTCTTTAATGAACGGTCCCAAAAGCAGTTCGGATACAATGACCGCCTCGTTTCCGAAAATCAAAACGACATAGTTAAAATCCGGGTGAAGGCAGATTGCCCGATTGGCTACGAGTGTCCATGGCGTGGTGGTCCAGATGATGATCGAAAGGTTTTCGCCCTTTATTTGACGGGTCTGTGGGGTGTCCGCTATCCCCATGGGCGCATACAGCTCGAACAGACTGGCATCGCGTCTTTCTCGGAGAGGAAACTTTACATAGATGGAAGGAGAAGTGTGATCCTGATATTCAACTTCGGCCTCGGCCAGGGCGGTTTCATCGTGCATACACCAGAGGACCGGTTTTAATCCTTTATAGACTGCGCCTTCGGCAACGACCTTGCCGAACTCGCGAACGATTGCGGCCTCGTAATCGGGCGTTAAGGTTTTGTAGGGGTTTTCCCAGTCGCCCAAAACGCCTAACCGGATAAATTCCGTTTTTTGGATCTCGATAAACTTTTCGGCATAGTCCCGGCACAGTTTTCGGATTTGTAATTGACTCATTCCTTCCCGTTTGGGGCCCAGGTTTTTTAAGACTTGATGCTCAATCGGCAGGCCGTGGCAGTCCCAGCCCGGGACATAAGGGGAGAGGTATCCTTCCATGGTTTTGGATTTGACCACAATATCCTTGAGAATCTTGTTGAGGGCGTGGCCAATATGGATTGGGCCGTTGGCGTAAGGAGGGCCATCATGCAGAATATATTTTTTTGCGCCCTGGCGCTTTTGTAAAATTTGGGTGTAAAGACCTGTTTTTTTCCATTGGGCAAGCAGAGAGGGCTCTTTCTCTCTCAAGTTGGCCCGCATGGGAAAATCGGTTTTAGGAAGATTGAGCGTGGCTTGATACTTTTTCATAAAATTTTATTTGATGGTACCATTGCGCATTTACCAGAGTAAAGTGCAGGGAAACCTTTGCATTTATGGGGTGAGGATGGGGATAGTGTGACGGCCATTGCGGCGATAGATAGAGAAATCTTTATCGAGCGTGAGTAGTTTGCACTGTGTATGGATTTCTGTCATTCGGACAAGACACGCGTCCGCGAGAGACATTGGAACCGCCGCATACTTTGCCATCATCTTGGCAATCGGTTCCACGTGATCGGCAAGTTGAAACTCCACAACGATCAACCTTCGTGCAACCAGGGAAAGAATCGCCTTCGCGCCTTCGGGACTTTTTCGCAGCAAAAAACAGTTTTCTGACAATACCGCTTCGCATGTGTAAAGTGGCGCCCGGATTAGTTTCAATTGCGCCACAGCCCAGGCATGGTAGTGATCGTTACGATTCAGGTAAGCCACCAAGGGGCCTGTGTCGATAATATGGCGCTCATTCATGAGCCGTATCCACGGAAATGCCGTCGATGGGTCGACAAATCGGAAGGGCCTTCAACGCAACCGACAATATCCTGGGCCTGAGCAAGAAAGGAGTTTTCGTCTAAATCGCTCTTTTGGGATAGTGTCGCCTGAAGAGCCTCTCGAATAATACGCGATTTATTACACCCTCGCCGATCTGCCGCTCTTTGCAGTTTTTCTCCCAGTGACTTGGGTACCCTGACCGTGAGCACTTTGTCCGCTGTATTCAACATAATACATATATGTCATATTTGTATTATAAATGTCAATATCCCACCGCTTCTTGCCCACCCCCAGTTTTAATTGCATGGAATAGAGCCATTTGAAAAAGCTACATTTTATTTTTGCGTTTTCCATTTCTTGTCATTTCGACCAACGGGAGAAATCTTTTCATTAACGTACTGAAACACTGACAGATTTCTCACTTCGTTCGAAATGACAGACAGAAGCAGAAAAAAACTGGGGGTGGGCAAGCCCACCGCTTCGACCGCATGCGGGCGCTGCAAACGGGCGGAACGAACAGACTGCTTTCCGC
>SBBT01000161.1 GCA_005239595.1 Candidatus Troglogloeales bacterium
CGAGGAGGCGCTCCCGCATTCAAACTCGTACGAGCAGAGTCGTGAGAAACTGCGCCAACAACTGCGGGAAGGAAAACTGAACGATAGGGCCGTGGAGTTGGAGGTGAGAGATAAAACGATGCCGCCCATCGGGGTGATCTCCAATATCGGGATGGAAGACATCGAAATAAACCTGCGTGAAATGCTCGGCAACATGATGCCTGGGAAAAAGAAAAAACGCCGCGTCAAGGTACCGGAGGCCCTCTCCCTTCTCCATCAAGAGGAGGCGCAGAAGTTGATCGACATGGATGAGGTCGTTCGGGAGGCGATTCATCGGGCCGAAAATGCCGGAATTATCTTTATTGACGAGATCGACAAGATTGCAAGCCGTGAGAAAGGGCATGGTCCCGATGTGTCGCGCGAGGGGGTACAGCGAGACCTCCTTCCGATTATTGAAGGTTCCACGGTTACCACGAAACACGGCATGGTCAAGACCGACCATATTCTATTTATCGCCGCCGGGGCATTTCATACCGCCAAGCCCTCCGACCTGATTCCGGAGCTTCAGGGAAGGTTTCCAATTCGGGTGGAACTCACCTCCCTCGGCAAGGAAGAATTTGTACGGATATTAACCGAGCCGCAAAACGCACTCACCCGCCAATATGTCGCCCTTCTCGCCACAGAGGGGGTTGCGCTTACGTTTTCTCAGGACGGCATCGAAGAGATTTCCGCTACCGCGGTCAGCGTCAACGAACGGACGGAAAATATCGGGGCGCGGCGCCTCTTTACCATTATGGAGCGGCTTCTGGAGAAAATCTCCTTCGAGGCACCGGAGACAGAAGAAAAGAATCTCGTTATTGACTCAAAATATGTGAAAGACATGATGCAGGATATCATCAAGGATGAGGATTTAAGCAGATATATTCTATAAGGCACCACATTGAATCGGCTGCTCGATAAAACCAAGACGCTTATTGAAGCCCTTCCCTATATTAAGGCCTTTTTCGGAAAGACCATCGTCGTTAAATATGGCGGGGCGGCGATGATCGATCCCGCATTGAAGGTTCAATTTTCGGAAGATATTGTCCTGATGAAGTACGTCGGGATGAACCCGATCATCGTTCATGGCGGAGGCCCCCGGATATCCCAGATGATGAAAAAACTTGGGAAAGAACCGAAATTCATAAAAGGGATTCGTGTCACCGACACAGAAACAATGGAAATCGTCGAGATGGTGCTGGCAGGATCCCTCAATAAAGAGATTGTCGCCCTCATTAACCGACAGGGGGGAAAAGGGGTCGGATTGTCCGGAAAAGATGGGGCCTTGATTCAGGCGGAGAGGGTCAAAGAAACCGGACACGAGATGGGGCACGTCGGCCATGTCAAGGAGATTGATCCGCAGATATTAAAGACCCTGGAAGGGAGCCGATTCATTCCGGTCATCTCTCCAATCGGAATGGATTCTGATGGACACAGTTACAATATTAATGCCGATATGGTCGCAGGGACAGTCGCTTCAGCCGTTTGTGCCGAGAAGTTGATTATCATTACGGATGTCCCCGGCATTTTGGACGGAAAAGGGAGGCTTATTCCAACTCTTTCAAGAAAAGAGGCGCAGCGGCTCATAAAGAAGGGGACCATTAACGAAGGGATGCTGCCTAAAGTGTCGGCCGCCCTTTCATCCGTTGAAATGGGGGTTCATAAGGTGCACATTATTGACGGTCGGATTCCCCATGCCCTGCTCTTGGAAATTTTGACCGATCAGGGGATTGGAACGGAGATTATCGCGTAATCTCTCCTCTAACCCACTCTTTGGGCGCGTGGCGGAAACGGTAGACGCAGCAGTCTCAAAAACTGCCGAGGGAAGCCTCATGTCGGTTCGATTCCGACCGCGCCCACCAGAGTAAGATCAATAGCTCGGCATCCTACCCCATAAAAACCCCTCTTTGCCTCATAGGTACTGAACGAATACCTACTGAACAAATACCTTTGCTTGACATGGCAATAAGGGATATGTAGAATCGCGCCGTGATTACGGATAGACGTAAGGCCCTTTTCGCTTTTGTCCTCCTTCTGGTCATGGTAGTTCCGGTGGAATTCTCGTGGGCAGAGCGCCCTTTTCTCGCAACAGAGAGAGCGATCCCTCTTGAGCGAGGACGTTATCGTCTCGATAACGGTATCGCCATAGAGCATTTTTCATCTCAGAAAAACCAGACGTCTCTCACTTCAGAACTTAGATATGGACATAGCCAAAACTTAGAATTGGGACTGTTCACATCTTATCTGTTCGGCGAGGAAAACAGCGATCATAAAAATCACATCGGAGACATTTTTTTAAAAAGTAAAATCCGCTTTTTAAAAGGGAGAGAGTCCAATCCCCTTTCCATATCAGGTCAACTTTTTATCAAGCTTCCGACTGCCGGGTTTGACGCTACTTTTAACACCAGCGGTGAGCCAGATGTCGGTGTTCTGGCTATCGCAAGCAAGGAATTCATTCCGCTTACCGCCCATATTAACCTTGGATATACGCTCATCGGAAACTCACCCAGAGATCAAAAGATAAGAGGAGATATGCTATCTTATGCCCTGGGAATGGACTTTACGACCCGGGAAGAATTTCTAACACTCGTTCTAGAAGCTTTTGGCAGAAAGGAGACGGGAAATGCGGCTACCAACGGTCTCTGGAGCGTGGCAGGAGGTGCCATCTATCAGGCAGAAAAAGATACCGCCTTTGATATCTCCACTGGAGTTGGGTTGAATCACAATCAACCCGACTACAGCATTAACTTTGGGATGATTTATCTTTTCCAGTAGGACGTTTTAGGAGCGACACCTTACCTGCCTCGATCATCTCCTCGGCATGGCGTAAGGTAATAGGCGTAATGGTCACACCGCCAAGCATCCTGGCGAGTTCTTGTACCCTCTCTTTTTCAGCTAACTCTCTGACAGATGCAATTGTTCTCCCCTCGGACTCCCTCTTTTCTACAAAACAATGATGGTCTGCAAAGCAGGCAATTTGAGGCAGGTGGGTAATACAAAAAACTTGATGGCTTTTAGATAATTTAAATAGACGTTTTCCAACCATTTCCGCAACGCCTCCTCCGATGCCGGCATCTATTTCGTCAAAGACCAGCGTCGGAACAGGATCCACTTCCGCCAAAACCACTTTCAGGGCCAGCATGATCCGAGACAATTCCCCTCCCGACGCAATCATAGCCAAACCCTTCGGTTTCTCACCGGGCAATGCAACCATAAACTCGACTTGATCAACTCCGCTTTCTGAAAGGGCTTTTTTAGAAAAGGCGATTTCAAAACAGGTCTTCTCCATTCCAAGAAGATTGAGTTCTTCCTTCACCCTTCGCTCCAGCTTTGTTTTTGTCTCCTCTCTCTTTTTGGAAAGGTCTTCCGACTCCTTCCGGCATTTTGTTTCTGCTTGATCAAATTGGAATTTTATTTCCCTGAGGCGGGCATCATCTTCACAAATGCGTGCAAAGTCGGCCTCTAATGTTTTCTTATAACTTAAAATAGCCTCAATCGACGATCCATACTTCTTCTTTAATATCTGAATCACAAATAGACGTTCCTCCATCGCCTGAAGGCGGTTTGGATCATACTCCCCCCCCTGCAAACGTTTCCTTAATAAGGAGGCCAATTCCTTAAGATGAACCCTGGATGTCTCCAGGAGCTCTTTTTCCTGCCCCGCATCGACGGTTGTCTTATCTATATTTTCAATAAAACCACCCACTTCATCCAGTCGGCTTAAGACCGCCCCCTCTTCCTCCAACAAAACGGCATATCCCTTTTGGGCCATCGACACGACAATTTCCCAGTTTTTTAAAATCCGTACATCCTGCTCCAACGCCTCATCCTCGCCCGGATGAAGCTTTGCCTGGGATATCTCCGACAACTGATATTGCAGCAATTCCTCTTGACGCTTGCGCTCCGATGCAAGTCTTTCCAAATCACTCCGCTCTTTCAATAGTTTTGTCCAAATCCGATAACTCGCATCAAATCGAGACCGCTCACTCACCAAATGACCAAAGGCATCCAGAAGGTTTAGCTGCCAATTTAGGTCTGTCAGATTATGATGCTCCTGTTGACCATGAATCTCGGCGAGATTACTGCCTATTTCTTTCAAGCTGGAAAGGTTGGCCAACGAGCCATTTAAGTAGGCCCTATTCTTACCGGACCTGGAAAGAACTCTTTTTAAGATAAGGAATTCGGCAGGGGGATCGTTCAGAAGCATCCCACCGTTGGGATGTGATGCAGAATCAAACCGGACCTCCAAAACCGCCTCTTCCGCCCCATGACGGATTTCGTCCTGGGAAGATTTTTTGCCAAAGATAATAGAAAGGGCATCGACCAGAATCGATTTCCCCGCACCCGTTTCTCCTGTAATGATATGAAAACCCTCTGAAAAAGGGAGTGTCATCTCATCAATAATGGCATAATCTTTGATACGGATTTCTCTCAACATGGACGCTACTTAGAGACCATTGTTTCTATCTTCTCTTTGAATTGTTTTTTAGAAGCAGCACCCACTATTTTATCCACCACCTTTCCTTCCTTAAAGAAGAGGAGGGTAGGGATGCCCATTATCTGGTACCGGCTGCCAATATCCGGATTTTCATCTGTATTTAATTTGCATACCTTTATTTTTCCACGGTATTCCGCCGCTAGCTCTTCTATGGTAGGGGCGATCATTTGGCATGGACCGCACCAAGGGGCCCAAAAATCAACCATGACCGATCCCGTTGATTTAAGAACTTCTTCTTCCCATGTCTGGTTCGTCAGGTTTAAAACGTCTCCCATTTTCCCTCCTTCATCATTAACGTGATGAAATGAAAAACCCCCACGAGAGTACTCTCATGGGGGAATTCACGCCACCATTTAACTGTATCTCTGTCTTAATACATATCACCCATGCCGCCACCGCCAGGCATAGGAGGCATTTTGGGTTTTTCTTCGGGAATTTCCGAAACCATCACCTCGGTCGTAAGCATTAACCCTGAGACACTGGCCGCATTTTGCAATGCCGTACGTGTCACTTTGGTTGGGTCAATAATTCCCCCTTCGATCAGATCAACATACGTTTCTGTTTCCGCATCAAAACCGATCGAGTCTTTTTCTTTCTTAACACGCTCGACAACCACGGAACCCTCTGCGCCCGCATTTTCAGCAATTTGCCGAAGCGGTTCCTCCAGGGCCCGACGCACAATGGCCACGCCCAGTTTCTGGTCACCTTCCACCTTTAACTTATCGAGGACTGAAATAGAGCGGAGCAGGGCCACCCCGCCACCTGGAACAATCCCTTCCTCCACCGCCGCCTTCGTGGCGTGCAGTGCATCCTCTACCCGGGCCTTCTTCTCTTTCATTTCGACTTCAGTCACCGCGCCCACATTAATCACAGCAACCCCTCCGACAAGCTTCGCAAGACGCTCCTGAAGCTTTTCCCTATCGTAATCGGAAGTCGTTTCTTCGACCTGGGCTTTAATCTGCTTAACACGTCCCTGAATTTTCTGGGTATCGCCCGCCCCTTCAACGATGGTCGTATTGTCCTTGTCAATGGTAATCCGCTTCGCACGGCCCAGATCGGACACCTTGACATTCTCCAGCTTCAATCCAAGGTCTTCCGAAATGACTTGCCCGCCGGTCAATACGGCAATATCTTCAAGCATCGCCTTCCGGCGGTCGCCGAAACCCGGGGCCTTCACCGCTGCGACTTGAAGCGTTCCGCGCAATTTGTTAACGACCAAGGTCGCAAGTGCCTCCCCCTCCACTTCTTCAGCAATAATCAAGAGTGGTTTCCCCATCTTGGCGACCTGCTCTAGTATCGGCAGAAGATCTTTCATAGTGGAAATCTTCTTCTCGTTGATCAGGATATAGGCCCCCTCGAGCGAGACCTCCATTCTTTCAGAGTCTGTCACAAAGTAAGGGGAGATATACCCTCGATCAAACTGCATTCCTTCCACCACATCCAGAGACGTGGTCATGCTCTTCGCCTCTTCGATCGTGATCACGCCGTCCTTGCCGACCTTCTCCATCGCCTCAGAAATCAGGTTGCCAATCGTCTGATCATTGTTCGCAGATATTCTTCCAATCTGGGCAATCTCTTTTTTGGACTGGCAGGGCCTTGAAGTTCTCTTAAGCTCTCCCACGATTGCTTCCACTGCCTTGTCAATGCCACGCTTTAGCTCCATCGCATTCGCGCCAGCCGAGACATTTTTAACTCCTTCTTTAAGAATAGCCTGGGCCAACACCGTAGCCGTAGTCGTACCATCGCCTGCCACATCGGAGGTCTTGCTGGCAACTTCCTTCACCAGTTGAGCCCCCATATTCTCATATGGATCTTTCAATTCAACTTCCTTCGCAACCGTTACACCATCCTTGGTGATCGTCGGGGCACCGAATTTCTTTTCTATCACCGCATTTCTACCCTTTGGACCGAGCGTCGCTTTAACCGCATCATTTAGCTTATTCACCCCCCTCAGAATGCTCGCCCGTGCCTCTTCACCAAAAACCAACTGCTTTGCCATTTCACTCCTCCTTCTTAAATGCCAAATTTTTAGGCAAGAACACCTAAAATGTCCTCTTCCTTCAAAATAAGATAGTCTTCTCCGTCCAGATTAATCTTGCTTCCTGAATACTTATCAAACAAGATGACATCACCCACGGCTACATTCTTTACCTCGCTCCCGACTGCTTCCACCTTCCCCTTCTGTGGTTTCTCTTTCGCATTATCCGGAATATACAGACCGCCTGACGTCTTTTCAATTTCATCTAAATAACTAGCAAAAACGCGCTCTTTGAGCGGCTTAAACTTCACTGCTGTTTTTTGTGCCATTGCTTCCTCCCGTACACCGTCGTTATATCACTATTCATAATTCATAACGGCCACTTGCAACCGTTACGTTTCACATAAAAAGCTAAAGTCTGCATCATATATACCACCTCCTAGGAAAAATCAAGCCCACGCATAAAATATTTCTTTATGCAGCCACGGGTGGGACATCAAGGGGAAATAGGCGATTTCTGCATCGAAAGGGCTTTCTCAGCCATTTCTTTGTACAGCCCGTTTTGGGGAAAGAAACTCAAAAACCTTTCCACTTTTTAAAAGCTCAATTGCCACCTTCAGCTGAATATCTTCTCCTTTAGCAGATAATACCCCATTGGAATTACTCGGACTTTCGGCAGATTGAACTGCTTTTTCCTTCTCCAACGCCGGCTCCTCGTTCTGCATGTGCCGGTCTAAGTCTTTTTCACGAATAACAGGCCGGGCCTCTTTTGCCCCAGCCAGTTTAACAAGGACATCCGGATCAATACCTTTGTTCTGAATCGACCGGCCATGGGGCGTGTAATACTTTGCGGTGGTCAAACGCAAGGCCGACCCGTCTGATAAGGGCAAGATCGTCTGGACGGACCCCTTTCCGAAAGTTGGGACGCCCAGGATAACGGCCTTTCCCCAATCTTGCAAGGCACCCGAGACAATCTCCGAGGCAGAAGCGCTCCCTTCGTTCACCAGGATCACCAATGGAACCCCCCTTAACGGACCGGGATTTTTAGAAAGATATTCTTCTTTTTTCTCGGACCTTCCTTTCACAGTAACAATCAGATGTCCCTTCTCGAGGAATTGCCCCGTCACATCCACTGCCGACGTAAGCAGCCCGCCAGGATTATTTCTTAGATCCAAAATGAGCGAACGCACGTTAATGCCTCGCAATTTTGAAATCTCCCGTGCCAGATCGCCAGCCGTCTGCTCCTGAAACTGGGTAACGCGTATATAACCGATGTCGGAATCCAAAACTTTTGATTTAACACTCTTAATGCGAATAAGATCACGGACCAAGTTAAAAACGATCGGACCTTGGACCTGTTCCCGCTGGATGGTCAGGCTGACCTTGCTCCCCGGCACACCTCGCATTTTATTGATGGCATCCATAAGATCCATTTCTTTTGTCAAAGGGTGGTCATCCACTCTTAGAATAATGTCTCCCGGTCGAATCCCGGCTTGATCGGCTGGCGTTCCCTCGATCGGTGCGATGACAACCATCTTGTTATCCTTCATGCCAATCTGGAGGCCCAATCCTCCAAACTCACCCTTCGTATCGACTTGAACCTCTTTATAGACATCAGGAGACATGTAGGCAGAGTGGGCATCCAACGCATGCATCATCCCCTTGATCGCGCCATAGACTAATTCCTTGCTTTTTACGGGCTCAACATAATTTTTCTGAACCGTTGATAAGACTTCCGCAAAAACTTTCAGGTCCTCATAACCTTCCGTCTCTGCCAAGACCCCGGTCTGCAGTCCTCTTTCAATAAAAATGCTCATACCAAAAGAAACGAAGAGGATTGCTATTAAAAAAACGGTTCTGGCCCATTTAGTTACAATCATTTTTGCATGTCTCCTTTTTCCTTCTTTCCTGGAAGCCAAATTAGCGGATTTAACGGCTCTCCCTGATGCCGGATTTCAAAGTAGAGGCGTCCACCTTTGGATAGCCCCGTCTCTCCTACAAGGCCAATCGTTCTATTTTTTTGCACCCGCTCTCCGACAGAAACCATCAATTTTGCCAGATGGGCATACATGGAATAATAATTTTCACCATGGTCGATAATAATAACCATCCCATATCCTTTAAACCAGTTGGCGTAAACGACACTCCCGTCATAAACGGCCCTCACCTCATCTCCGCGAGAGGGGGATATCTCAATTCCTTTTCGGAAGATGTAGGTATCAAATTTAGCATGTTTTTGTCGGCCAAAGAACCCAACCACCTCTCCATCACTCGGCCAACTCAAATGACCTTTTCCGCCTGAAAACTTCTCCGGCAGGGGGTGCTGTAGCCGCTTTTTCTCCTCCTCCATCTTCTTGATCATCGCCTGCAACTGCAAAGAAGACTCATCCAGCTCCGCCAAGGCCTTTTCGTAGAAATCCCTCTCGTTGCGAACGCGGGTCAAGAGAATATTTTTCCTTTTTCTCTCCTCACGAATTTCAATGAGTTTTTGGGCCAAGGCCTCTCTCTCATGCTCAAGTTGTCGTTTCGTTCGGATAATCTGAATCCCCTTGTCTTCGAATTGGTCA
>SBBT01000131.1 GCA_005239595.1 Candidatus Troglogloeales bacterium
CTTAATAAGGATACTGGACGATCAAGAGCACTTTGGGAAACGAGGAAACCCATCCCACTTGGGATTTAGTGTCTGTTGTTATTCCGGGAGGGCAATCATGATCCGGTTGTCCTCCCGTTTGATTGGGTAGGTCTCGATTTTAAGTTTAGGGCTGACCGGGGAACGGCCAGTCTTGATGTTAAAACGCCATTGATGCCAGGGGCAAACGACCATGTCTCCCTCAAATTTCCCTTCCGCCAAGGGGCCGCCCTGGTGAGGACAGACATTCGATATGGCATACAAATCGCCGCCCATACAAAAGATGGCGATTTCCCTGCCCCCAACCTCAATACATTTTCCTTTGCCTTCGGGAATCTCATCAATCGTTGCAACGGGGATAAACGCCATTTTATGTTTCTCGCAGGCGAAGCCGATCCAAAAGATCCAGCATGTCTGCTGGCGGCAGGGACGAAAAGACCATCCGATCGCCCCGCGTCGGGTGGGTAAATCCGAGCGTTTCTGCATGAAGCATCTGACGTCCGATCTCCATTTCAAACGACCGTGCCGCTTTTCCCCCATAGGATTTGTCGCCGACGATCGGATGTCCCAAATGGGCCATGTGTACCCGGATTTGGTGGGTTCGGCCTGTTTGAGGATAGACCAAAAGCAACGTGGCCATTCTAAATTTTTCCTTCACCACAAAATGGGTGGTCGCCTCGCGGGGCTTGGTCGTTCTTGCGGAAATTTTTTTACGATCCACGCGATCCCGGCCAATTGGCAGAACCACCTGTCCCAACTTTTTGGGAAAAACCCCGCAGACAACGGCAAGATACGTTCGCTCAATCGAGTGTTGCTTAAACTGTTTTGAAAGGAGCTGGTGCGCAAGATCGGTTTTGGCAACCACCATCACGCCGGAGGTTTCCTTGTCCAACCGGTGGACAATGCCCGGCCGCTCGCGCCCGCCTATTCCTGACATATTTTTGCAATGATACAGCAGGGCGTGTACCAGTGTCCCGCTTCTGTGTCCCGGGGCCGGATGGACTACCATCCCAGCCGCCTTGTTGATGACCAAAAGCTGCTCATCTTCAAACAAGACCTCAAGCGGGATGTCTTCCGGCACTAACTCCAGCGGTTTTGGGCCGGGAATAGAAAAGTCGATCTGATCTCCCTTGCGCACCCGATAACTCGGTTTGATGGGACGTCCATTGACCTGTATTTGCTCCTCCTCAATCAGTTTCTGGATGCGCGAACGTGAAAGGGGAAGGCCTCGTTTGATCAGGTAAAGATCGATCCGATCGTGGCAGGACGAGACAGAGAGGGGAGATGGAGGATAGGACATGATTTCGTTAAAGGGATTGGGCCTTAGAACTTGATACGGGTTTCTTCATGGCGTTTAGAACCAGTAATGCGGCGCCGATGGTAATGGCCGAATCGGCCACATTGAATGCTGGCCAGTGAAATGTACCCACGTAAAAATCCAGAAAATCGACCACCTCGCCAAAACGGACGCGATCGACCATATTCCCAACAGCCCCCCCGAAAATAAGGGAGAGCCCGTTGAGCCTGAATTGATCCTCTCCCTGGGCTTGAAGAAAGAACAGAAGGAGCAGTACAAGGGCAATGGATGAGACGCTAAAGAAAAAGATCGAACGGAACGCGAGGGACTGGTTTGCGAAAAGACCAAAGGCGGCGCCCGGGTTGCGTATATGGGTCAGCGAGAATAAATCATGGATCACCGCAACCGATTCATGCAATTTAAGAAATTTCTGCACATAAAATTTGCTGATTTGATCCAGGAAGAGAATCCCGCCTCCCATAAAGGATAAAAGAAGCCACCTATTTTGAGCCAATGATTACCTCTGCGCACCGCCGACAGAGGGTCGGGTGCACGTCCGATTCGCCCACGCTCTCCTGGTACCACCAGCACCGTTCGCACTTTCTCCCCCGCGCCTCTGATACGTCAATCGAAAGCCCTTCCCGTGTCACGCTGGGGCCGGCCTCGGGCCGCGCAGTCCAGGGAAGCAAATAGACATGGGAGACAATAAAAAGGGTTGGAAGAAAGGCCTCCTTCTCTTTGAGGAGGGAAAACAAAGGGGGTTTTGCAAACAGGGTGAGCGATGCCTCAAGGGAATGGCCGATCTTCTTCCCCTTTCGCGCCTCTTCTAAAACACGTGCCGCCTCTTCACGAACCCCAATCAACTGTGCCCACGTCTCTTCCAGGGCAGGATCCCCTTTCTTAATATTGGGAAACGTGGTCAGGTGAACAGAGGGGGCCGACTTTAGGCCCGGCGGAAGAGATTGCCATATCTCCTCTGCGGTGAATGAGAGGATGGGGGCCATCAGGCGAACCAGGGCAGACAGAATCTCTTTCAGAACACTCTGCGCCGCCCGTCTCTCCCGAGAGGATGCGGCGGATGCGTAAAGGCGGTCCTTGATGATATCCAGATAGAAAGCGGAGAGATCCGCAGCGCAAAAATGATTCAGCGCATGAAAGATTATGTGAAATTCAAATGCCTCATAAGCGCGCTGCACTTTTTCATTCAATAGGGAAAGACGGTGAAGCACCCACCGATCGATCTCCAACAGGTCTTCCTCGGAGAGGGGGCCGGCATCCGCATCGTATAGATTGGCCAGAAGGAACCGGCAGGTGTTGCGAATCTTCCGGTAGGACTCGACGAGTTGCGTGAGGATTTCCTCCGAGATACGGACATCTTCCCGAAAATCAGTCGCAGCAACCCAAAGACGCAGAATTTCCGCACCGTACCGATTGATGACCTCTTGGGGCGCCACCACATTCCCGGCAGATTTCGACATCTTCTTGCCGGATCCATCCACTGTAAAGCCATGGGTTAAGACTGCCGCATAAGGAGCGCGATCATCGGTTTCCAACGAAGTCAGCAAGGAGCTGTGGAACCAACCGCGGTGCTGATCCGATCCTTCAAGATAAAGATCGGCAGGCCACGCAAGCCCCGGAGACCGCTTCAAGACGGCCGAATGGCTAACCCCCGATTCAAACCAGACATCCAGGATGTCGCTCTCCTTTTCAAGCCGTCGTCCCTTACAACGGGGACAGGTTATCCCCGTCGGAAGGAGTGTCTCGACCGGATGTAAAAACCAGCGATCGCTCCCCTCGCTGCGTTCCATTTGATCCGCGACGTGATTGACAATCTCTTGAGACGTGAAGGCCTCCTTACAATCAAGACAGGTCAAGGCAACGATCGGCACACCCCATGCCCGTTGGCGCGAGATGCACCAATCGGGACGGGACGTCACCATTCCCAATATCCGCTCTTTGCCCCACTTGGGAATCCATCGAACATCGTTTTCAATCGTATGGATTGCGCGCTCACGCAAGCGAGTTTCCTCCATCGAGATAAACCACTGCTCGGTAGCGCGAAAGATGACCGGCGTCTTGCATCGCCAGCAATGGGGATAGGAGTGGTTGAGGGTTGTATCGTAAACAAGCGTACCAAGACGGCGCAGATGCTCGATAATGGTTTTGTTGGCGCTAAAGATATCGGTGCCGACTAAATCGGACACCGCCTCATCAATCTCATCGGTAAATTCCCCTCGGCTGTTGACCGGGGCATAGACCGGCAATTGATACGCCTGTCCGATTTCATAGTCCTCCTGGCCATGACCGGGAGCGGTATGGACCGCCCCTGTCCCCTGTTCCAGCGTCACATGCCTTCCGAGAATCACTTTCGACATCCATGATCGGGGAGAACCTTCCTCAAGAAAGGGGGATCGGCAGACGATCCCTTCGAGCTGGGCCCCTTTATAGGTAGAGACGACGGTGGCATCCGCGATGCCAAAGCGCTCCAAACAGGCCTCGGTCAACGTCTTTGCGATGATCCAGGTTTCCTTCTGATTAATCCGAATGGCCTGATAATCATAATCGGGATGGAGGGCGACCGCTTTGTTGGCCACGAGCGTCCAGGGGGTGGTTGTCCAGATGACAAACGAAGGGGTTAACTGTCCGGAAAGCTGCCCTGTCGGATCATTAACGACGCGAAACTTTACAAAAATCGATGGAGAGAGGTGGTCGGCATATTCGACCTCCGCCTCGGCCAGGGCGGTTTCATCATGGGGACACCAGAGGACCGGTTTTTTCCCCTTGTAGACCCCCCCCCTTGCGACGATTTTCCCAAATTCGCGTACAATCGCCGCCTCATAACCTGGGGTCATGGTCAGGTAAGGCTTTTCCCAATCGCCAAAGACGCCAAGCCGTTTGAATTCGTCCTTCTGGACGTTAACAAACTTTTCGGCATATGCCCTGCAGCGCTTCCGGATTTCCAGTGTGCTGATCTCTTTCCGCTTCGGCCCAAGCTCTTTGAGCACCTGGTGCTCAATGGGAAGACCATGGCAGTCCCATCCGGGCACAAAAGGGGCCTCATATCCCGACATGGTTTTGGATTTGACCACAATGTCCTTTAGAATTTTGTTGAGGGCGTGGCCGATATGAATATGCCCGTTGGCATAAGGAGGACCGTCGTGGAGGATATACGTCGGCCGCCCCGCGTTCTGATCGAGGATGGTATGATAAAGCCCATCCCATTGCGTCAACTGTCCGACCTCTTTTTGCGCCAGGTTGGCACGCATCGGAAAATCGGTTTTGGGGAGGTTTAAACTCGTTTTATAACTTTCTTCTTTTTCCATACGATAATGTGGACGGATCGTAACATCGGCCTATCGGCTTGTCAATGAACCGGGATGGACTGGCAAGTAACTGCAGTAAAGCAGTGAACTGCTTTGCCCAGCAAAGATGCCAGCAAACGATCTTCCGGAAAAGGAGATGCAGGCTAAAGAACCGATTGCACCGATCGGAGGGCGGCCTCAATCAGCGGCTCAGGGTAGAGGCCGATCAGAAGTGTTGCAGAGGATATAATCAGGAGTGCCAAGGTTAGAGCAGGAGAGAAAGAAAGGGGGGGCATGGCCTCTTCAGGTTCCTGCATATACATAGCGATAATAATCTTAAAATAGTAATAAAGCGAGACGACGCTGTTGAGGACAGCAATCACCGCCAGCCAATAAAACTCCCCTTGAATAGCCGCATTAAACAGGAACAGCTTGCCAATAAATCCTGCCGTAGGAGGAATGCCAATCAATGAGAGAGCGAAAAGGACAAAGGAAGCGGCCACTGCAGGGTGGACTTTGGCCAATCCTTTAAAATCGCTGATCTCCGCCCCCCGCAGATTCGGTCTGCAAAGGAGGATCACGATGGTAAACGCCCCTAATGTCATCAATGCGTAGGCAACCGTATAGATCAGCACGGCAGCCATACCGGTTTCAGAGGCCGCAATCAGACCGATCAGGATATATCCGGAGTGGGCGATCGAAGAATAGGCGAGCAGTCGCTTGAAATTGGTCTGAACCAGCGCGACGACATTTCCAATGGTCATGGTCATCACGGCAATCAGCCACAATATCCTCCCCCAGGTTCCATGACTAAACTCCAGTCCTGTCATGAAAAGACGCAGCATGGCCGAAAAGGCCGCCACTTTCGATCCCGTTGACAGATACGCTGTAATCGGCGTCGGCGCCCCTTCATACACATCCGGCGCCCACATATGGAACGGGACAGCCGCAATTTTAAACCCAAAACCTGCTACCAAAAGGATGATCGCAAAGAGGAGAGTTGGGCTGTTCATCATTTCCTGACTGGAAAGGTAGGCAAGTATCGAGCCGAAATGGGTTGTTCCTGAAAGACCATACAAAAACGCAATTCCGTATAGAATGAGGCCGGAGGTAAAAACCCCCGTCAGGAAATACTTGATACCGGATTCCACCGATTTGACATCCCTTCGCATAAACGCAATCAGGACGTAAAACGATACCGACATTAATTCGAGTGCAAGGTAAAAAAGGAGGAGATCGGTCGCAGACGGCAACAACATCATCCCGACCGTTGCAAACAGGATCAAGCCATAATATTCCCCTAGGTTGATTCTCTCAATTTTGAGATATCGGATGGAAATACATATCACCAGGACGGAGATGGCAAGAAAAAGCGCCTTAAAAAAGAGGGCGTAATCATCTAAGAGAATCATGCCCGAAAAGGCCGTTACTTTTCGGCCGCAAAGCGGGACTAAAGAGAGGGCGGTGCAGAGCAGGGAAAAGAGGGCGAAATAGCCGACCCACTCTTTTCTTTCTTTTCGAACAAAGGGCTCGATGACAAAAAGAAGACAGGCAAGAAGCGACAAAATTGATTCGGGTAAAATTGCAAGCACCATTTCCAACTATTTTCCCCCTTGCGAGATTGGAAAGGCGGACGTTGCCGGATGGGACACCCCTGTTTTTATCGGCACCTCTGTGAGCCCTGCCATGACGCTTTTTTGATCCGAGCCTGGGCTGACCTTCTGAACGATCTTCAGGACAGCAGGCTCCATAATGCGGATAAACGGTTTTGGATAAAGTCCTATCCAGAACATAAAGATAACCAAGGGGACCATATAGGCAATTTCGCGGCGGTTCATATCGGAAAGCGCCTGGTTTTCAGGTTTATCCAACTCGCCGAACATCATTCTTTGAAAAAGCCAGAGCATATACGCCGCCCCCAGAATAATTCCGAGCAAGGCAATACCCGCATACACCTTATTATATTGAAACGCCCCTACCAAAATAAGAAATTCTCCGATAAAACCATTTAGGCCGGGGAGGCCGATTGACGAAAACATGGTGACGGCAAAGACCGCTGCAAAAATCGGCATTCGGCAGGAAAGTCCGCCGAAATCGGAAACCATGCGCGTATGACGCCGCTCATAAATTATACCGACGAGTAAAAAGAGGGCACCGGTTGAGATGCCGTGATTGATCATCTGCAGAACCGATCCCGTAATGCCCTGGGAATTCAGGGCAAACATCCCCAGCATCACAAACCCCAGATGGCTTACCGAGGAATAGGCAACCAACCGTTTCACATCGTTTTGCGCCATAGCGACCACGGCCCCATAGACGATGCCGATGATAGAGAGTCCCGCCATCAGCGGCACAAAATAATGGCTGGCCGCGGGAAACAGGGGGAGACAAAAGCGGAGGAAACCGTATGTCCCCATCTTCAGCAAAACCCCGGCCAACAAAACGCTTCCTGCCGTCGGCGCATCGGTGTGGGCATCGGGAAGCCAGGTATGAAATGGAAACATCGGAACCTTAATCGCAAAACCCAAAAAGAAGGCAAGGAAAAGCCAGACCTGAAAAGGCCACAAGGGAAGCCTCATTTTATAAAGCTCAAGGAGATTAAACGTAAATTGGCCCGACCCATATTCCGGATTGTGGTTAAGGAAATAGAGGGCCAAAATCGCCAGGAGCATAAAAAGACTGCCAAAAAGGGTATAGAGAAAAAATTTAATGGCAGAATAGAGCCGCCGGCCTCCTCCCCAGATACCGATCAGGAAATACATCGGGACAAGCATCACCTCCCAAAAGACATAAAAGAGGAAAAGGTCCATCGCCATAAACACCCCCAGCATGCCGGTTTCCAGAAGAAGGATAGAAACGTAATACTCTTTCACCCGCTCTTTGATGGCGGTGAAAGAGCAAAGAACGGCAATGGGAGAAAGAATGGTCGTCAGCAAAATGAGCAGGAGGCTGATGCCATCAATTCCAAAGAAGTATTCGACTCCCAGGGTTGGAATCCACTGGATCTTTTCCACGAACTGCATTTCTGCGTGGGAAGAATCAAACCGCGGTAACAGGAGAAAGGAAAAGAACATGGAGACCAACGAGATCCCAAAGGAGGCATGCATGATCGCCTTGTGATCCTCTTTTTTCATGAATAAGAGAATGATCGCGCCGGCGAGCGGCACATAGGCGATCAACGACAGAAGGGGAAAACCGTAGACATTCGACATAACACCTCCCAATGAAACTTAAACGCGTTATTGAAAAACTCGCACGATCAACAGCCTGTTATAGCGCAAAGACAACGACCAGGACCACAATACCGACCACCATGCCGAGAATGTAGTTTTGGATTGCGCCGGTTTGAAGCCTTCTTAAAAGCCGGGACCAGAAATTAAGTCCATTCGATACCCCGTTGACAGCCCCATCCACTACGTAGCAATCAAAGATCTCCGACACCCGGGACTCAAGAAGGGTAATCCATCCGGTGCCATTTACGATGCCATCAACAACCCGCTGATCAAAACTCCAGAGAAAACGCGACAGGGCCAAAGACGGCCGAACAATAAAGGTGTCATAGAGCTCATCTACCCAATATTTATTCAACAGGGCTTGATAGAGGCCCTGGGCCGTTGACGCCAATTTCTGAGGCAGAGATGGATTCTTTAAATAGAAGAGATAGGAAAGCAGCAGGCCAAGAAGCGCCGCGGCAACGGATAGGCCCATTAATCCCAATTCAAGCCCTAAGGTGAGATGGGCGCCTCCCTTTGGGGCAATCGGGGCCAGGAAGTGATGAATCAGCCCCCCTCCCGGAGGGAAACCGACCACAAAACCGATCACAACCGAAAATCCGGCCAGAATGATCAAAGGGATAGTCATGGTGGACGGAGATTCGTGGATGTGATGTGCAACCTCATGATCAACGCGAGAAGTGCCAAAGAATGTCAGGAAGAGGAGACGGAACATATAAAAAGAGGTCATACATGCGGTGATCAACCCCATTCCCCAGAGGAGGTAGTGTCCGTTAGAAAAGGCCGAAGATAAAATCTCATCTTTGCTAAAAAAGCCGGCAAAAGGGGGAATACCGGCGATGGCAATGGTGCCGATGGCAATCGTTTTACAGGTCACAGGAATTTTTTGCGACAGCCCGCCCATCTTTCTCATGTCCTGTTCCCCGGAGAGCGCATGGATCACACTCCCTGCTCCCAGGAAAAGGAGCCCTTTAAAGAAGGCATGTGTGAATAAGTGAAATATCCCGGAGAGATACGCCCCCACCCCGCACGCCATCACCATATAGCCCAATTGGCTTACAGTGGAATAGGCCAACACGCGTTTAATATCGTTTTGAACCAGTCCGATCGATGCGGCGAAGATCGCGGTAATTGCCCCCACCGTCGCCACCACTTCCGACGAAAAAGGGGCGAGGGCATAAATCGCATTGGAGCGGACAATCATATAAACGCCGGCCGTCACCATCGTTGCCGCATGAATCAAGGCGGAGACAGGGGTGGGGCCTTCCATGGCATCCGGAAGCCAGACATAAAGGGGGATCTGCGCAGACTTGCCCATCGCCCCCACAAAAAGAAAAAGGGTAATCGCCGTGGCAACAGCCTCGGTTGCCAGGCCTGCGTTCGGAAAGATATCAAGATAGCGAAGGCTTCCATAGGTCCCAAACAGAGTAAAGATACCGAGGAGAAATCCGGCATCTCCGATCCGGTTCACGATGAACGCCTTATTGCCGGCGGTGGTGGCCGATTTTCGCTTATACCAATAGCCTATCAATAAATAAGAACAGAGCCCCACCCCTTCCCAGCCGACAAACATCAAAAGGTAATTGTCGGCCATAATCAGAATCAACATCGAAAACATGAAGAGATTCAGATAACAGAAAAACCGTGGATAGCCCTCCTCCCCATGCATGTACCCAATGGAATAAATATGGACCAAAAGCCCGACACCGGTCACCACCAGCAACATAATGGCGGTCAGCGGATCAATCAAAAAGGCCACACTGACATGAAATTTTCCGACGGCAATCCAATCATACAAGGTAATCGTTGTGGCGGGCGTCCCGGTAGCAATCTCATAGAAAGCGGCGCAAGAGAGCAAGAAAGAGGCCGAAACACTCCCTACACCGACAAGGTGGGCCCGATCGCGCGTTACCGTGCGACCTAAAAGACCATTGATCATTGCGCCTATGGCAGGAAAAAGGGGAATAAGCCAGGCGAGCTGAAGCATCATTTGATCATCCTAACAAAACTCAAGACCATCCCTTAACACTGGAAGATGACGTTCACTTATCGTAATAATCTTCCCGCTTCATCAAAAAAAGGTGTCCAATAAATTTGGAGGCTACAATAATGACAATCGTTGCCAGCAGTCCATAGCCGGCATGAAACCCCGGGATGAAATCCCAGGGGAAAAGGGCATGGTCTCGCGGAACAAACAGATCGACGATGACCAGCAGGGCCAAGAGGATCAAACTTCCCTTTTTAAGACGGGACATCTTCTCTGGATCTTCTATATGTTTTGCAAAACCCATCAGATAACCTGCCGAATGAATCCCATGAGAAGATCGGGATAAAGCCCCAGAACCAAAGAAATCACAGCGGTTAAAAGCAGCGGAACGGAGATAAAATACGAAACCTCTTTTACGCGGCCTTTATGCCTCAAGGTATGGTGAGAGGTATCCTCCTCCGGGGCCTCAAAATAGGCGTTGTAAATAATCGGAAGAAAATAGCCCGCATTTAAAAGGGTGCTCACAAGCAAAATCACAAGAAAGGCAATCTCCTTGGCCTCGATCGCGCCAACTGCCAGATGCCACTTGGTCACAAACCCCGCCAATGGCGGGACACCGATCATGCTGAGCGCACCGACAGAGAATGCCGCCATCGTCCACGGCATCTGCCGCGCGATGCCGTTCATCTGGGAAATGAGTGTCTTATGAGTGGCCACATAAATAGAGCCGGCGCAAAAAAACAGTGTAATCTTGGAGAAGGCATGGTTGGCAATATGGGCGATTCCCCCGATCATACTATTGGGCGTAAGAAGGGCCCCTCCCAGAACGATATAAGAGAGCTGACTGACTGTGGAATATGCGAGACGGGCTTTGAGATTGTCACGGGTTAAGGCATAGACCGATGCCATGATAATCGTGAAAGAGACTAAAACCGCTGTGATGATTCCAAGATGTAAGGCCTTCATTAACTCCACCCCAAAAACGTGAAAGATCACCCGGAGCAGACAGAAAACGCCGGAATTGACAATCGCAACCGCGTGAAGAAGGGCGCTGACAGGAGTAGGGGCCACCATCGCGGCCGGGAGCCAGGCGTGAAACGGCATAATCGCCGCCTTTCCAATTCCAAAAAGGAAGAGAAAATAGGTCACGGTCAGGGCCGCTTGATTGACGCCATCAGGGAAGAGGCCATTCGGTTTAAACGTCAGAGAACCGGAGAGGACATAGGTTAGAATAATGGCGACCAGCAAAAATGCCTTTGAGGTTCCCAGCAGATAGAAGAGATATTTCCTCGCGCCCGCAAAATCTTCCTCGGTCTCTTTATGAGCCACCAACGGATAGGTCACAATGGTAAGAATTTCATAAAAGAGATACATCGTTATCAGGTTCGCTGAAAATGCAACCCCCATTGTCGCCGACAGGGTGATGGCAAAACAGGAATAGTAGCGGGTTTGGGCATGCTCCTTTAAGGGGGACAGCAAGGCCCCTTCCCGTTTCTGCTGCAGGAGCCCGGAGAGTTCCGGACGCATATACCCGACGGAGTAAAAAGTGGTTGCAATCCAGAGAAAGGACGCAACCGTGGCAAACAAAAGCCCCAAGGCATCAACCCGAAACGCAATCGACACATCAGGAAGAAAGGTAAACAGGGTGTAAGAAAGGGTGTGACCATTCATAACCGCCGGGATCATGGAAAACACAACAAAGAACTTAAGAACGGCGGTCACAAGAGAACAGCCCTCTCGAACATTGCGATTCTCCCGAGTGAGAAAAATAAGCGCGGTCCCTACCAGGGAGACCGCCACCGCCAGAAATGGTTTCACTGATTCTATTACCATTTCAGCAAATTCACCTCATCCACATTTAAGACCGATCGAACGCGGTAGAGCGCAATGACCAGGGCCAACCCCAATGCCACCTCCGCCGCCGCCATCGTTAAAATAAAGAAAACCATAATCTGACCCGTAATGGAATGAAGATGGTAGGCATAGGCAACAAAGGTAATATTGGCTGAATTTAAAATCAGCTCAATTGAAAGAAGCACCATAATAATATTACGGCGCACCAGAACGCCCGTGACACCAATCGAAAAAAGACCGAACCCGAGCATCAGATACCACTCTAGCGGCACCATTAGACCATTACCTCGTCAGGACGTTTTGATTTCTCGTCGGCGGAAACCGTGTTCTTCAATTCAACGGCAGTCTTCTTTCGCGCTTTTCCTCTTCTGCCTGCCAGGATAATCGCCCCCAGCATGGCCACCAACAAAATGAGCGATGCGACTTCGAAGGGAAGGATGAAGTCGGAATAAAGCGCCTGCCCGATCGACTGCGTATGTCCGATTGATTGCACCACATCGGGGGTAAATGCCCCCTTCTGTCCAATAATTTCCGACCGAAAGACCGACAGCACCATCATCACCAGAACAACCAATCCCAGAAAAATACCAACAGGAAATTGCCGGTGCAGATAACGCTCTTCCCCCTTCGGATTAAAAAGCATTAACACAAAGAGGTAGAGCACCAAGATTGCACCCGCGTAGACGATGATCTGAACGGCGGCAAGGAATTCAGCGTTCAGCAGGATATAGATGCCGGCAATATGGATGAATGTGATCAGGAGGGAGAGGGCGCTATAAACCAGGCTTCTGGAGGCAACCGCCACGATGGCGCTCGCCAGCGTCATTCCCGAGAAGTAAACAAAGAAAAGCTGCTCGGTCACAAGACAGGTCCTGGTTTTGCGGTTGGGAACGCAGCCTCTTTCATTTCCTTAAAAAAGGCAAGCCTTGCTTCCAGATAAGGTTTCGGACGTTTGGGTCGATCCGGGAAGTATCTATCTCCCAGGGCCAGCATGAATTCTTTGTTCATGATTAAATTACGCTTGTTATCGGTGGCCATTTCATATTCCTTGCTTGCTGCCAAGGCGTCCACTGGACAAGCCTGTACACAGAACCCGCAAAAGACACACTTTGTCACATCAAGGATATACTCTTTTGCGATGCGGCGCTGCGGCAGAGCAGGATCCTCCCCCGACACCACGGTAATGCAGTGGGAGGGGCAGGCCGCTTCACAGAGGGCGCAGCCGACGCATTTTTCGCTACCATCGTCGTAGCGAAGATGGACGATCACCCCCCGATAGCCGTCGGGTAGGTCACGCTTCTGATGGGGATACTGTGCCGTGACCGGTTTAACAAAAATATGTCGAAAGGTCAGAACCAGTCCCCTGGCAATTTCGGAGAAGAAAACCGTTTTCAACAAGTTTGCTACACCTGACATATACAGATCCTACTGATTCAGAAAATAAGAGACCGTTGCCGTCACCAAGACATTCGCCAAAGCCAATGGAAGCATGATCTTCCAGTTAAACGCCATCAACTGATCAAAGCGTAGCCGCGGAAGGGTAGCCCTAATCCAGATATAGAAAAAGAGAAAGCAATAGACCTTGGCCAGAAACCAGAAAATGGGGGAGATAAATTCCAGAGAGGGATGCGGCGCATGCCAACCGCCCAAAAACGCAACGGTTGCAACGCAGGAGACCAGAATCATATTGGCATATTCGGCAAGGAAGAAAAAGGCAAAACGCATCCCTGAATATTCCGTGAAGAAACCGGCCACCAATTCGCTCTCCGCCTCCGGAAGATCGAAGGGGAGGCGGTTTGTCTCGGCAATCGCACAAATCAGATAAATGACAAAGGCAATCGGCTGAACCAGGATAAACCAGTGTAATATACCTCCCGACTGCGCGGAAGTCATCTTGACCATCGAAAGCGACTCCGATAAAAGAATCGGCCCCACCAGCGCCAGCCCAAGGGGGAGTTCATAACTGATGACCTGGGCAGCCGATCGAAGCCCTCCCAAGAGGGAATACTTGCTGTTGGAGGCCCATCCTCCCAGAAGGACCCCATACGCCCCCAAGGATGCAAAAGCCAAAATATAAAGAATTCCAATATTGATGTCGGTGATAATCGGTTTTAATTCTACCGGGCCGATCTGCAATGAATCTCTTCCAAACGGGACAACGGCAAAACCGATCAAGGCCGGCACCAATACCAAGATGGGGGCAGCCGTAAAGATTAAGGCATTGGCGCCTGAGGGGATAACATCCTCCTTAAAGAAGAGTTTTAGGCCATCGGCAATCGGTTGAAGAAGACCATGATATCCCACCTCCATCGGCCCCATTCGATCCTGCATGTCTCCTAAAATTTTTCTCTCAAAATACGTAAGATAGGCTACATGGAGCAACACCACCCCCATGACCACGCCAATCTGAATCAAAATAACAAATATCTTAAGTACAATATCCATCTATTGACACACCCTTATACCTGGCATAGAACCGGTACCTTTTTCAGCAGAACTTTCCCGTGGTCCATATACGGCACATGCGTATCTGGATCTAATGAGAACGAGAGAAGCCGTCGGATATTCAGGCCAAAATGTTCCGGGAAAAAGAGGGTTCCTAATGCAAGCTTCCGGCTGAACTTCACGGGAACGCCAAGATCAGCGCCTGACTCTGACGAGATTAAAACAACCTCTCCTTCCTGAATTCCCAAGGTTTCCGCATCCTCCGGATTCATCAAAACCGCCTCTTTTGGAAAGAGGAGGTTAAGTCCATCCGCATAGGTTGACATCCGACCGGAATGGAAGAGGAGTTGTCCGACCTGAAGGTCAAACGATCCGTTGGCTGCAACAGGCGCCGGAATGGCATATTCCCTTCGCTCCTTTTGAGAATACGCCGCAACTTTGGACGCGATCTGCCCCGGCGAAGCAGAATTCCCCGGCATTGCAACAATCGCCTCCTTCCAAATCTCATCGGAAGTCTTGTAAGAAAAATCGGCACGGCCCATTTTTTGGGCAATCAGGGAGAATATCTGCCAGTCTGGCTTTGAATTTCCGACTGGGTAAATGGCGCGCCTGATCTTCTGTATCTCCCCCTCCTGATTGGTAAACCGACCTTCTTTCTCTGCGAAAGATGCGGCCGGCAGGAGAACATGGGCTAAGGATCCCGTCTCCGTTGGAAACATATCCTGGCAAATCAAGAGATCAAGCCTTCTGAACGCCTCTTCCACCCCCTTCTGCGGCAGCGAGCGGACCGGGTTCTCCCCCACCAGGTAAAGGGCCTTTATTTCTCCTCTTTCGACCGCATCAATCATTTCGGTGAGGGTGTATCCTTTCTCGCTGACGGGGATCAGGCCTGGCAAATACTCCGCCGCCCCTCCCATCTCCACGGCCCCCTGTTCATTGTTCTCCTCCGCCAGGGGGAGGATACCGGCGCCTGGTTTTCCAACCTGACCCGATAAAACGGCAAGCTCGGAAAGACGGCAGACATTTTCGTATCCGCCCTTGTTTCGCGTAATCGCCCTTCCAAAAAGCAGCACCCCTCTTTTGGCACTCGCATAAAGCGCCGCCGCTTCCTTAAACGCGGTCGCGGGAACGCCGGTTACCACCTCGACCTGCTCAAAGGATAGGGCCGAAACCGCCTTTTTTACCTGCTCGGCAAGCGAGAGGGTATCCGGGGCGGTCGCTCCTTCCAAACAGGCTTTTAGCAGCCCAAGAATGGCGACCCCCTCCGTTCCCATCTTTACCTTAAGGTGGTATGTTGCAAGGCGAGGGAGATGGCTTCGATACGCATCGCTTTTGTCATTGTAGGCGTCCACGCAAATGAGCTTGGCCCCGTTTCGTCGCACGGCCTCCTTCACTTTCAGGCCGACGATTGGATTAGTCTCCGTCATTTCTCCGGCAAAGGCCAGCAAGACATCTGCCTGGAGGACATCCTCATACCTTGCCAGATGACTTGTTCCAAAAACGTCGTGCAGACCGCGAACCGCATTGATATGCCCATAACGGGCGGAGCTATCGATATGAGGCGTACCGATGGCCTGCCGCATCAACTTCTGGAAAAGATAGATTTCTTCATTCGTTAAACGGGCCGAGATCACTCCTCCCACCGCCTTGGGGCCATGCTGATTGATAACATTGCGTAGGCCGGAAACCGCCTTGTCGATCGCCATTTCCCATGTGACCTCAAATCCCTTTGCGCCCAATTGGGATTTCCGAATAATAGGCCGCGTCAGCCGCCGTTCATTGTTGATCTGTCCATATCCAAAGAACCCTCGCGCGCAAAGATCTCCCTCGTTTCTCCCGACACCCAACTCGGAGCTGACCCGAATGACATTGTTGTCAATCGTTTCCAGCGTCAACTGACAGCCATCGCTGCAATAGTTGCAGATCGTCTCGGTCTTTTTTACCTGCCAGGGGCGAGAGTGATACATCGACAAACGGCTGGTGAGCGCGCCCACGGGACAAATCTGGATGCAGCCGCCGCAAAACTCGCAGTCGAGCTCATGATGGGCAAATCCCCCGATTTCCGTCATGACACCCCGGTCGATTGAGCCGAGGGCGTTGACATCTAACACCTCGTCACAGTATCGGACACATCGAAGACAGGAGACGCACCGATTCATCTCTTTTTCGATCAGAGGGCCGAAATACTCTTTCTGAAAAACGCGTTTCTCTTCCGTAAACCGGCTGATCGTCGGTGAATGCTGTCTGGCAAAATCTTGAAGCTGACACTCCCCTCCCTGATCGCACTCAGGGCAGTCTAAGGGGTGGTTTCCCAAAATAAACGCCATTACCCCTTCCTGTGCCGCTTTCACGCGAGGGGTATCGGACCGAACTACCATGCCTTCGACGGCCAGGGTGCTGCAGGAGGTCTGCAGTTTCGGCATTTTTTCAACATCAACGATACACATACGGCAATTGGCGTCATATTTCAATTTTGGATGATAACAAAAATGAGGTATCTCCGCCCCCGCCTTTTTTGCAGCCTCGATTAAATAGGTCCCCTGTGCGACTTCAATCTCGACGCCGTTGAATGTAAGCTTGACCATTCCACTCATAGAAGCTCCCTCAATACTCCCATTAGGACTTACACTATCCGGTTACGGAAAAAGCCTTTCTCGCTTAATGCGACATGACCAGTGCGACATTCGATTGAAAAGGACATTGCTGCTGCCGAATATGATCTTCATACTCCCCTTTGAAATGCCTAAGCGTTGAGATAATCGGCGCAATCTCCGCATCTCCAAAGGCGCACACGGTCATCCCTTCGATCCGCTTTGAAAGGGTTACAAGAAGATCCAAATCCTCCATCTTCCCTCGGCCCGACTCAATTCGTCGTAGTATTTTCAGGAGCCAGGAGCTTCCCTCGCGACAAGGGGTGCACTTTCCGCACGATTCATGTTCAAAAAACTCAAGGAGATTGATGGCTGCCCAAACCATGCAGGTATCTTCATCCATTACCGTCACCCCCCCCGATCCCAGCATGGAACCGGCCTGGGCGATCGATTCAAAATCCATCCGAACATCCAGATGGGCCGCCGTTAAGAAGGCCGCGGAAGCCCCTCCCGGAATAATGGCCTTTAACTGTTTGTCCTTTAGGATTCCACCGGCATGCCCATAAATCATCTCACGCAGGGTCGTTCCCAACGGGACTTCGTAGTTCCCGGGCCGTTTCACATGGCCGCTGATGGAGAAGACTCTCATGCCCGGGCTTTTGGCTGTTCCAAGCGAGGCATACCATTCCGGACCGCGATTAATAATGTAGGGAAGGTTTGCCAAGGTTTCCACATTGTTGACCACCGTCGGTTCCTGATAGAGACCATGGATGGCTGGGAAGGGGGGTTTCGTCCTCGGTTTTCCCCGTTTTCCTTCAATCGACTCAAGCAGGGCTGTCTCCTCGCCGCATATGTAGGCACCTGCCCCTCGATGAAGTACAACCTCTAAATCGAAGCCGCTTCCGAAAATGTTTTTCCCAAAAAGGCTGGCCTGGTATGCCGCGTCGAGCGCTTTCTGGATGATCTTTGCACCCAATGTAAACTCACCACGGATATAAACATAGGCAACATGGGCGCCGATGGCATAGGAGGCAATCCCTATTCCCTCCAGCATCTGGTGCGGGTCATTCTCAATAAGCTGGCGGTCTTTAAATGTCCCCGGCTCGCTTTCATCGGCGTTGCAACAGAGATAGCGGGGGCCCGGATGATCTTTCGGTATGAAAGACCATTTCATGCCGGTCGGGAAACCGGCACCTCCTCTTCCGCGCAACCCCGATTTTTTTACAAGATCAATCAGTTCGGAAGGTTTCATCTCTTTTAAAACCTTTTCGAACGCGGTGTAACCTCCGACCTTTCTATAATCGTCAAGGGTGCCGGCATATCCCGGCTGTTCCATGTTTTTAAATAAAATCCTCTCGTCGTGGGTAGACATCAGACTTTCTCTTCCACCATCGGCAACCTAAAAGGCCGGGAGGCGAGGGGACTCTTTCCGTCCCTTCTTAAATCCTCCAGGATGCGGTCGACCTTCTCCGGCGTTAAGAATTCATAATAATCTTCATTGATCTGCATCATGGGACCGCTCCCGCACGAAGCGAGACATCCTACCAGTTGAAGAGAAAAGAGCCCCTCCTCCGTTGTCCCACCGATTTCAACTCCCAGACGCTGACTGATATGTTCGATGAGCTTCCCTGCCCCCACTAAGGCACAGGAGAGTGTTTTGCAAACCTGAATATGATATTTTCCCACCGGTTTTAGGTGGTACATCGTATAGAAGGTCGCAACCTCATAAACCTGGACGGGCGTGAGATCTAACAGGACGGCCACATCCATCATGGCCGATTCCGAAAGATACCCGACCTCTTTCTGGGCAATCCAGAGCGCCGGAAGCAGAGCAGAGCGCTTGTCGGGATATTTTACAAACTCCGCCTCAATGGCCGACTTTGCGTGATCAGATAGGATTTTTAGCTTCATCACTTACCGGTCGCACTCCCCCATCACAATATCATATGTCCCAAATATCGTGACAATATCCGCAATCATATACCCGCGGGCCATATGGTCAAACGCCCCCATATGGATAAACGAAGGGGGGCGAATCCGAAAACGATACGGCTTGTTGCCTCCCTGGCTGACGATATAAAATCCCAGCTCCCCTTTCGGCACCTCGGTACCGCAATAGACCTCGCCTTCTGGCACATCAAAGCCTCGGGTCGCAATCATGAAGTGGTGAATCAAGCTTTCCATATCCGACATGACCTTATCGCGGGGGGGATAGGTAATCATCGGCAGGTCGGCCAAATAGGGGCCGGCTGGAAGCTGATCGAGACACTGTTTGACGATGCGCGCACTTTGCCGCATTTCTTCAATGCGAATCCAGTATCGGTCATACGTATCGCCGTTCTTTCCCAACGGGACATCCCACGCGACCTTGTCATAGACCCCGTATGGTTCTGCCTTCCGCACATCATAATTGACCCCGGAACCCCGCAGAACAGGACCGGTCAGGCCGAAGCTAACCGCATCTTTCGCAGAAATTACTGCAACGCCTTTTGTTCGGCTAATCCAGATACGGTTGGTTTCAAGAAGGGTGTTATACTCCTCCACCTTTTTCGGGAAGGCCTCAAGGAACTGATAGAGCCGATTGGCAATCTCCGGGGTTAGATCCCGGTCAACCCCGCCGATTCGGTAATAGCTCATGGTCAAGCGTGCCCCGCAGAGAAGCTCAAAAAGATCGAGCAACACCTCGCGCTCGCGGAACGTGTAAAAGAAAACGGTCATCGCGCCGATATCAAGGGCCTGCGTGCCGAGCCAGAAAAGGTGGCCCGAAATGCGCATCATTTCAGCGACGATGGTTCGGATATATTCAGCCCGTTCCGGTATTTTTATTTGAAGCAGTTTTTCAACGGCCCTCACGAAGGCAAAATTGTTGGTCATGGAGCAGATATAATCGAGCCGGTCGGTCAGGGGGATGATTTGGGTATAGGTCGCATTTTCGGAAAGCTTCTCAACGCCGCGGTGAAGATAGCCCAGATGCGGCGTGGCCTTGACAATGGTCTCTCCCTCCAAATCTAAGACCACACGCAAGACCCCATGGGTTGCAGGATGCTGCGGACCCATATTCAAGAGCATCTCTTCGACCCGCTTCTGCCCCTTCTGTGGGATCAGATCCTCATCGAGATCGAAATCGTCTTCCTCGATGGAAACGGGATTGAGCGTGTTTTCCTTATCGCCCATCGTTATTTCCCTTCCTGAATAAAGTCAAAACGGTCGCGCCATCCTTTTCCTTCGACCGGAAAATCTTTCCTAAGCGGGAACCCTTCATCGTAATCTTCTGTCATCAGAATCCGCCGCAGATCGGGATGATGGTTGAACCGAATCCCCATCATATCATAGACCTCTCGCTCCAGAAAATTGGCGCCCTGCCAGATACCGGTGACGGTGTCAATGGCGCAATCATCTTCCGGAACGCGCGCCTTAATTCGAATACGGTGCCTCTTGCGGATGGAATAAAAATGATAGACCACCTCAAAGCGGGGAGTTTCATTGGGGAAATCAACGGAGCAGATGTCGGTGATGTGCTCGAAGTCGAGATCGGGATCATCATGGAGGAACCGACAGATATCCACGATCCCCTCTCGCCTCGTTACAAGGGTCAACTCGCCAAGGGCCTCCGTTGCCGTCAGGAACAGGTCAGGATGCCGCGCGCAAACTTTCTCCGCGATGGGATGCATGGTTTACCTAAAAGAGATCACGGGAAGGGCTGTTGTCCACTTAGGCCGTAAATACTTTCTCGGTCATGATTTTTTCCTGAAGCCGCAAGATGCCAGCGAAAAGGGCCTCGGGGCGCGGTGGGCAACCAGGCACATAAATATCAACCGGAACAAACCGATCTACTCCCTGCACCACGCTGTAACTGTTATAAATGTTCCCCGATGTGGCGCAAGAACCCATGGAAATGACATAGCGCGGTTCGGGCATCTGATCGTAAATCCTGCGGATGACCGGCGCCATCTTCCGACAAACCGTTCCAGCCACAATCATAAGATCCGACTGTCTCGGAGAAGCGCGAAAAACACCAGCCCCAAACCGGTCAATGTCATATCGAGACGACACAGAGGCGATCATTTCGATGGCACAACAAGCGAGCCCAAATGTCATCGGCCACAAGGCCGATTTCCGGGCCCAGTTCACCAGAGAATCGAGCGAGGCCGTCATGATATTTGATTCAAATTGTCGATCCATCAATCCCATTCTAAGGCCCCCTTCTTCCAAGCATAAAAATAGCCGACCAACAAGACCAAAAGGAAAATAGCCATGGAGGCCAACGCATAAAGACCTAACTTGCTGAATACAACGGCCCATGGGTAGAGGAAGACAACCTCAATATCAAAAATCACAAAAAGCATCGCGATCAAGTAATATCGAAGCGGGAACATTTGTCGCGCATCCGTCAAAGGGTGAATCCCGCTTTCATAGGGGAAAAGCTTTTCTCTGTACGGTTTTCTTGGGCGGACGAGGTATCCCACCAAAATGGTAACTACGCCAAATCCGAGGGCGATCGCAATAAAAACGAGGACGGGAAGATACTGAGAAGGCAACGCGGACACTATCAAAAAACCCTCCTTCCTTATAATAAGGACGAACGCGTCATCATCATAAGATATAAAAATAAACATGTCAATGGTTGGTATTGCCGGCCTGTTTTGCCGGCCTTGTCCCAGCCGAATGGAAATGCCGTCCATTAGCAGTTGAATAGGGTCAGATACCTCTGAGACCGTCGTACGACATTTCGGAAGAAGATTGACGAGACGATTGATGAATTACAGAGGGACCTTAATAGGTGGCTGGTTATGCACATGGAAGTTCACCAGACGCCAGAGACCTCTCACATACTGTCCGATGGAGCCTTGACCTATACAGCGCATACATTTTTTTGCTTAATTGTTTGTTATTTTTCCTTTCCTCTTTTAGAACAGAGGCAGACAGATGCCGAGATGCAGCATCGTCAGGAAGAGCAGCGTAAGGAGGCCCAGGATCGGGCCATGCCGCTTCCCGATGTCTTTCCCACAGACTCTCCCAAGAACAAGATCGAAAAGCCCGATGGGGATTTTCATTTCCCCGAAGAGACCCCCTGTTTTGTCATCCGCGAAGTGGAGCCGCCAGTGGCCAAAGCGCCGGGCCAAAGAGAAAGACCCTACCGCAACAGACCGCTGGCTCAAGGAACGCTGGCCGAAGGTAAAAAAAACGCCAAAGGACAGATTGGGCATGGGTTTTCAAGAGCCTGTGATAGTGATTATCCATTAACAGTAGGCGTGACACAACCCAGAAAACCGATTCACGGCGTGACCCAGAATGGAAAGGAACTTCTCCCGATCGGAATGATTACGATAAATGCGTTGACGGGCATTGCCGCAAATGGTGATAGGGTAAACTGTCCAGAAAACGTAATTCGCAACGGTCTTGACATCATCGCAACCGATCACAATAACGGTATGATTGCAGAACCTGCCCCCCTTTGCCTAAAGCATTCCCCTTTGTCTCCCTTTCCTAGGGGGAATCCAGAAAGAGAGGCCGAATTTAAAAACAGGTGGTAGACAAGGTCTTGACATTTCTCGAAAAAGATGTTAAAGTAATTTAACAATTAATAAAAATGCCTAATGACGACCACCTATACGATCCACAAACCGGCAGCCGCCTTCTAACAATAAAGGAATCGGCGGTATACCTGGGCTATCATCTATTTTCCGTTTATCGTTTGGTGGCACAGGGGGTTCTCACACCCTACAAAAAAGCCGGCAGGACACTACTCTTTCTAAGGGAAGAGATAGATCGATTTAAGGTCAGTAACGCATGGGCTGCACAAAAGGCATCGATTGAGAAACTACCGACTGCACCGGAGAAGCCTGTATCCGGGTTAACGGCAGAGGTAACAGTCAAGGCCACTTTAATGCCCGCTATGGCAATCTATTCTCGGACGATTGAGAACTTTACTTGGGATCAAATCCCTCTTATCCGTGCAGACATAGATGACGAGCTTGGCAATAAACCATTTAACATAGAAATAAAGAGCCCTGATGGATCACGTTGGAGCGTCTCATATGACCCTCCGACCTGGCTGGAAAAGGGACTGAAAAAGATCAAAAAGAGATTAGAAAGGTAGGGTGAGTTTATGCGTCGGTTTTGGCGTTGGATGGTTAGTATTGTTTTTATTGTCACTGTCGTATCTCTTATAGAGATTACCTTCTTTTTAGTCTTTAAAAAGCCTCTTTCTGAACCGTGGAAAACGATACTACAGTGTATTGGGATTAGTTTAGGTATGCTACTCGCGTTTAGTTACGATTACTTCAAGATTCGCCGGTTCTTGAAGAAGAAAACAGCTAAAAACTCTGATGTACGCTCTCAAGAAGAAGGAGGTAATCCATGAGTCAATGTCCCCCTAGAGTACCGAACCGTGTTGTCAGGATTCTTCCCCATGGACCGTTACGTTATTGGCGGAATGTTCCAGAAGAGTACCGCGCCCAAATAGCCTTGTGGATATTAAGAATCCTTGTTGATGTCAAGATGGAGCCAAATGATTTGAAACTCGATGACTGGTTTAGAAAAACGGTGGGACTGAAGAAAAATGAGGACAAAAAAGGGGGTCAATGGACCGCCTTACTCGAAAAAAAGCTGCAAAATATGGAAAGGGGAATAGCCCCCCCTAACCGAGAGGGTCAATTGTATAAAAATATTGACCGTATGGGGGAAATGATTAGCCTTACTAAAACGGATAAAGAGATTCTGACGTTTCTTGTGCTTCTCAACACCCAGGCTTGCCTCAAGGACTGTGCTGAGTTATACGAAGAAGTTACTCCTTTCACCGTAAAGGATATTCTTTCGAGAGTTCTGGGGGTGGATCATGCCGAGGTTGTCCATGCCCTTAAGGCGGATAGCGCCCTTCGCTCATGCGGGATTATTCATTTGGAACCCGCTGCGTATAATCTGGTCGCAATGCTGCGTCTACTCCACGGAATGGAGTCCATGTTTTTTGATGAAGCCATCGATAGCCAGCCCATTTTTCAAAGATGCTTTGCCCCTTTGGAGCCTTCTGCATTAACGCCCGCAGATTTTCCCCACCTACAGGAAGCGTTCTCCGTATTGCAGAAAATCTTGTGTAAATCAATGGAACAAAGGCTCAAGGGAATCAATGTTCTTATCTATGGCGAGACTGGTACCGGCAAGACCGAGTTTGCCAAGGTAATTGGGGCAACACTGAGGGCTCAACTCCTGGCAATACGTCATGAAGATGAAGACTCCGACTTGGAAGAGAAGCACTGGCGGTTTCGGACGTATTTATTGGCCCAAAAAGTCCTTTCTAAACAGGAAAACAGTCTCATCCTCTTCGACGAGGTGGAGGATGTGTTTCCCGATTTTGGGCTGAACCGTTTTGGAAATGGGACGAAATCCGGAAGCTTCAAGGCATGGACGAACACGGTTTTAGAATCAAATCCGTGTCCCACTTTGTGGCTGTGCAACGAAACCTGGCATATTGATCCGGCGTTTCGCCGACGGTTTACCTATGCACTCCATGTTCCGTCCCCGGGCCGCTCGGTTCGCCGGAGAATTCTGGCAAAACATCTCGGCAGCCTTCCAGTTAGTCCGGAATGGATTGACAAAATATCTGTGGATCAAAGGTTGACACCGGCCATGATCCAACAGGCTTGTAAAGTGGCTACATTAGTAGAGTGGGCAGACCCCTTTTCACTGGAGGGTTTGATGGAACGGACACTGCAGAGCAGCTTCGAAGTGATGGGGTTATCCCCCGATCTAAAAGTATTGCAAGAAAATGATGCTACTCATTATAGCCTCGATTTTCTTAATTCCAATCAAGATATTGCGGAAGTGGTCAATAGGTTAAGGCAAAATCCAAAAGGACGATTGTGTTTCTATGGACCGCCGGGTTCAGGCAAAACCGCTCTTGCGCACTACATCGCGAAGGAGGTGGATAAACCGCTCATCCGGAAGCAGGCATCGGATATCCTGGACTGCTTAGTGGGTGGAAGCGAGAAAAATATTGCCGAGATGTTCCGCGAGGCAAAAACGGAGAAGGCGCTGCTCCTGCTGGATGAAGCCGATAGTTTTCTGCGGGATCGTCGCGGCGCACTCTGGTCATGGGAGGTGACCCAGGTCAATGAGCTCCTGGTTCAAATGGAAAACTTTGATGGCCTGTTCATCTGCTCAACAAACCTGATGGATTCGCTGGATCAAGCCGCTCTACGCCGGTTTGATCTTAAAATTGCATTTGGCTTTCTGAAGCCGGATCAGGCATGGAATCTTTTTCTTCAGTCGCTTAATAAAATGAATGTCCAAATTGAAGACCCACAGTCTGTAAAAGTTCTACGGCAGCAATTACAGCGGTTGGATAATCTAACACCGGGGGACTTTGCCACTGTGATTCGCAAAGCCCGTGTCCTAGGCAAGTCTTACAGCAGTGAACAGTTTATAGCCGAGATAGAAAGTGAATGTCGCGTAAAAACAGGAGGAAGGGGACCAATTAGTGGATTTAGAAGTGTTGGTCGCGGGTAAAACGCAACAGAGGAGATAATCCCCTGTCTAAGGCTTCGTCATTTTATAGAAAGTTCTATATTTCTTCCCACCGTTATTGGATTCGTATGGATTGTTTTTCCTTTAATTTTTGGAAAATCCCCCCTTGAATCGTTGGATTTTCATAGTTGAGCAGTGCCTTATGATCTGATTACGCTGCAATTTTTTTGATAGGATACGCCCAGGCTAAGTATCGCCTATCAGGTGAGGATTATAGCGCATCACCCCCGCCGCACAGGAGGAGATTCCTCACTTTTTTATAGAGTAACCGCGAATTTTGGGCTACCGCCCCCCCTCTCCCCGCCTGCCACGACGGTACGCCTTAAGGTCATGATCCTAACCCCTTTACATCGAAGTAATCTCTCAGTCGCTCTCCCACCAGGCTCAATGCCATCACAAGCAACATGATGGCTACCCCAGGGATCAGGGTGAGATGGGGCGCCAAGAGGAGGAATGAACGTCCGTCGTTTAACAGGGCTCCCCAACTGGAGTTGGGAGGTTGTATTCCAAGACCCAAATAGGAAAGGCTGGCTTCTGTCACAATGGCCCCGGAGAGTCCGAAGGTTGCCTTCACAATGACCGGTGCCAGAACATTCGGCAGGAAATGGCGGGTGATAATCCGAACAGGACCTGCCCCCAGAGCGTATACCGCTGCAATATACTCTTGTTCCCGGATCGCCAGGATTTGTCCCCGAATAATCCGGGCATATCCGACCCAGCCGATGATGGAGAGGGCGATAATCACATTCGTCAGGCTCGGGCCGAGGGTCGCCGCAAATGCAATGGCCAGGAGTATTCCCGGAAAGGCAAGAAATATATCGGTAAAACGCATAAAAAATGCGTCAATCCATCCGCCGAAATATCCAGATACCCCTCCGATAAAAAGACCTATTGAAAGGGAAATCCCAACGGAGAGAAATCCGACCCCGAGTGAAACCCGCGTTCCGTAAAAAATCCGGCTTAAAATGTCTCGGCCCAGCTTGTCTTGTCCGAATGGGTGGGCAAGAGAGGGAGAGGCCAGACCCGCCGCGAGCTCCTGTTTTATGGGATCATAGGGAGAAATGATCGGAGCAGAAACGGCAACGATCACAAAAAAGGCCAGGAGGGCAAGGCCGATCCATGTCTTCATCGGTTGTCTGCCTGTTACTTTCCGCCCGTCGATTTCCAAATCTAATCCCGGTTTAATTTTATCCTGGGGTCTATCTTGGCATAGAAGAGGTCTACCAGGAGGTTGACGAAGAGATAGGTCATCGCGGTAAACAGAATACATCCTTGAACCAGAGGGTAGTCCCTGCTTTGGATCGCCTGAATCGTTAACCGGCCGAGTCCTGGCCAGGAAAAGATTGTTTCTGTAATAATGGTGCCGGTCAGAAGGGCCCCGACTTGAAGTCCCACAACGGTTACAATCGGTATCAGGGCGCATCGGAAGGCATGTTTTAATATGACGGAGCGCTGCGAAAGTCCCTTTGCCTTTGCGGATAAGACAAACTCCGCGTGCATGACTTCGAGCAGCGAAGATCGGGCTAATTGTGTCAGCACGGCAGCCATGCCGATACCGAGTGTAACAGCGGGAAGGATTAGAGACGCGATCCCGGATCGGCCTGATACCGGAAGCAAATCGAGTTGCAGCGAAAAGACGATAATCAAAAGCGGCCCGATCCAAAAGCCTGGCATAGAGGCGCCGAGGAGAGAGAAAAGAAGAATCGCATGATCCGCAAGGGAGTCGCGCAAAATGGCGGAAACAATCCCGAGCGGAATCGCAATGAACAGGGCGATGAGGGTTGCAGCAATGGCCAGCTCCAGTGTGGCAGGATAGCGCGCCACAATTATTTGGAGGACCGGCTGTTGTGTGCTAAATGAGGTGCCAAGGTTACCGCGCGCGATTTCAGAAAGGAAATGCCCATATTGCCATAAAATAGGCCGATCAAGGTGGAGCGCGGATCTAAGCGCAGCGCGGTCAACGGCGGGGGCCGTCTCGCCCAGTATCATATCGACTGGATCTCCTGGAAGCAGATGGATCAAGAAGAAAACGAGGGTGACAACGCCGAGGGCGACCGGAAGCATCCAGAGAAGCCGCCGGATGAGAAATTTTGCCATGGTTGTCTTACGTCCGGATAATCAGATCAATCGTTTTTGGAGAGTGCCATACCGATCAGTCGGACACCAAAGAAGAGAATGATGCCGGTTAAAAGCAGGATATAAATTGCAAATACCCAGAAAATGAAAAGACGGGCTTTAAATAATTCATATCCGATATAAAGAGCGACCGCTGCCCCAATCAGAGAGGCCAATGTAAAGAGGGTGAGGATCAATTTCTTTTGAGGAAACGCCATCTGTATATCCCATGTTTTTTGGGATTATTCCATAGGGGAGACGCCGCTTTCAAGCGTGAAAAATTGACAGGGTATTGTCTTCATGGGAAAATGAAATTCCCTTGGGTACCGTGATGATTGAGCAGAAAGCCCTACAGCATATACTCCGTAACGCCCTCCATATTCCCGCCGATGAGATAGATATTGTAAAGCTTACCGGCGATGCTTCCAATCGAACCTACCATCGCATCTCCTTTCGAGAAAACGGAAACTTTAAGTCTTTTATCCTGATGGTGCTTTCACAACCGGAAGGATTTAAGGCATCCGAAGAGGCGGTAAGCGGTATCGCAACCGTCACGGAACTCCCTTTTATTAATATCCAGCGGCATCTTTACCAATGTGGCGTTGCCGTTCCCGAGGTTATCCATTATGAACCGGCGCAAGGATGGCTTCTGCTTGAAGACCTGGGCGATGTGACCCTGGAAAATGAGATTTACGATAAGCCCGAAGCGATGATCTCTTATTACCAGGCGGCCATCGATGAGCTGATTGCCCTCCAACGGCGGGCGACCCCTATCCCAGCCGTCCCGACCATTGCCCATGAGCGCGCGTTCGATCAAGCCCTGTTTCTATGGGAGTTCGACCATTTTATTGAATATGGTATCGAAAAACGAAATGGGAAAACGATTTCAGAAAAAGATAAAAGCGCGATTCGCGCATACTGTTCAGACATATCGCTTCGGTTCGCCTCTTTGCCGCAGGTCTTTACGCATCGCGATTATCACAGCAGAAATCTGATGGTCCAACCCGATACGGCAGGTTTTAGAGTTCGCGTGATCGATTTCCAGGACGCCCTGATGGGGCCCCGTCAGTATGATCTCGCCTCTCTCCTTCGCGATTCGTATGTCGATCTTCCGGAGAAACTGATTGACGATCTGATTGTCTATTATCTAACCCGGTGGGAGGAGCAGACAGGAGAAGGCGTCCAGGCTGAAATGTTCCGGGAATACTTTGACCTTATCAGCATCCAGCGGAACTTAAAGGCGGCCGGGCGGTTTGTTTACATCGATCTTGTCAAAAAAAACAGCCGATTCCTTGCGTACGTTCCGCCGACGCTCGCCAAGGTTAAAAGGAATTTTCTGAAATACAAGCGGCTTTCCCCGCTCCACCAGCTTTTGGCCTCCTATGTGGAAGAATTACGGTAGCAGCCTTATGTTTGGCGTTTTGTCATGAAGGCGATGATATTGGCGGCTGGGTTTGGAACACGGTTGCGGCCGCTGACCAACGACATCCCAAAAGCCCTTTTGCCGGTGGGCGGCCGCCCCCTGATCTACTACAGCCTCCATTTATTGAAAAAGTATGGGATTACCGATATTTTCATCAATGTCCACTATCATGGCGATAAGATTATAAAAGAAGTTGGAGATGGAAGCCGTTTTGGAATGCAGATTACCTATTCTAAGGAAACTGATATTCTGGGAACCGGCGGGGGAACCAAGAAAATCGCATCCGAACTGGGAGATGCGGCATTCATCGTCATCAATGGAGACATTCTGGTTGATTTAAACCTCGACGACCTTTTGGCCGCCCATCGCAAAAACTGCGGACGCGCGACACTGGTTCTCCGTGAAGATAAGGATGTGGAGAATTTCGGCGCCATTGAGGTTGACGAAGACGGTTGGATTCAAAATATGTTGGGCCGCATGCCATGGCGCGGTCAAACATTAAAGAAGCTGATGTTTACCGGAATTCACGTAATGGAACCGGACGTCCTGGAGTATATTCCGGCCGGATTCTGTTCAATCACAGATGTCTATCTTCAAATGCTTGCCGAGCACGAGCCGTTATATGGCTATATCATGCGGGGATATTGGTCCGATATCGGAATTTTAGAGAGGTATCAGGCGACCGATTTTGATTTAAGGCAAGGGCGAGTTCAGCTTAGTTATATCTGACTGTCTGAAAGGGATCCAAGTGGTCATCGAGGAGATTGAGGAAAATCCAAATTGTCCCCCTTGTGACATGATGCGTTTTCGGGAAAACGGTCCGGCAAGGAAGGCGGTGGCTGTCCGCCTTTATCACGACGATCCGGCGGGAAAAATCTATTGGGTCACCGGCTGGGCCGATCAGGACCGGCCGGCCGACGCCTTCATCCAGCCGGTGGAAGATTCAGGAAGCGGCGTTGCCTATCTGCTCTATGGAGGGAATTGCGGTCTCCGCTTTAAACCGTATGAGAGTACCGCCCCATGGAGTTTAACCGATGCAGGCCAATGGGGAGAGGCGTTCCTCTTGTTGGGAGATATACGGGATATTATCGATGATGTTGTTTGACCTTGCGGTGGTTTACTGCGGAGAACTGCTGACGCTC
>SBBT01000036.1 GCA_005239595.1 Candidatus Troglogloeales bacterium
ATCCGCGAGCTTCTGGAAAAAATTGACTTAGACGCCCTCTGGAATGAACTTCATTTTAAGGTTAACTCGACGAATTCGGCGGCGGTTAAGAAGAAGCTGACGAAACGATTAAAAGTGGTGGGGTCGTTTCGCAAGTCTGGAAATCGGCCTGAATGGATGATCATGGATGTTATCCCGGTGCTTCCCCCTGATTTGAGGCCTCTGGTGCCGTTGGATGGGGGGCGCTTTGCCACGTCAGACTTAAACGATCTCTACCGCCGGGTGATTAACCGGAATAATCGCTTAAGAAGGTTAATGGAATTAAACGCCCCATCGGTGATTATTCGAAACGAGAAGAGGATGCTGCAGGAATCGGTGGACGCGCTTTTCGACAATGGACGTCGTGGCCGCGCGATCCGGGGCCAGAACAAGCGGCCGCTTAAGTCGCTCTCGGACATGTTGAAAGGGAAACAAGGACGTTTTCGGCAGAACCTGCTTGGAAAGCGGGTCGATTACTCGGGTCGATCGGTGGTTGTGGTTGGACCGGAGTTGAAGTTGCATCAATGCGGTCTTCCCAAAAAGATGGCGTTGGAGTTGTTTAAGCCGTTGATCTTCCAGAAACTGGAAGATCGCGGTGTGGCGACCACTATCAAGAGCGCAAAAAAGATGGTGGAGCAGGAAACACCGGAGGTCTGGGATGTGTTGGATGAGGTTGTCCGCGAGCATCCTGTTCTCTTGAATCGTGCGCCGACGCTGCACCGTCTTGGAATACAGGCCTTTGATCCCGTTCTGGTGGACGGCAAGGCGATCCGTCTTCACCCGCTTGTTTGCGCCGCTTTCAACGCCGATTTCGATGGAGACCAGATGGCGGTACATATCCCTCTCTCCGTGGAAGCGCAGTTGGAAGCGCGTATTCTGATGATGTCGATTAATAATCTCTTGTCTCCCGCAAGTGGGAAACCGATTATGGTCCCTTCTCAGGATATGGTCTTGGGATGTTATTGGTTGACTAAAGAGCGGGCTGGCGCAAAGGGGGAAGGCAAGATTTTTTTCAGCCCCGCTGAAGTGCGCGCCGCCTATGATCAGAGGCAAGTGGAGGAACATGCCCTCATTAAGGTGAGAATGGAGGGAAGCTTAATCGATACGACAGTGGGGAGGGTTATCTTTGGCGAACTGCTTCCCCCGGCGGTTCCTTTTTCCACGGTGAATCGGGTCTTGAATAAGAAAGAGCTGGTCAAGCTGATCGACACCTCTTACCACAAGGCTGGTCATCAAGAGACGGTTACCCTTCTTGATAAGGTTAAGGAGATTGGATACGACTATGCGACCAAGGCGGGAATTTCGATTTGTATCGATGATATGCATATCCCGACGAAGAAGGAGGTTTTGATCGAAAAGGCGAAAAAGAATGTCCTTGAAATTGAAAAACAATATGCGGAGGGGTTAATTACCAATGGCGAGCGATACAATAAAGTCGTCGATATCTGGGCCCACGCTACCGAGATTGTCGCAAGCGAAATGATGCTGGAACTGGGGCATGCAGAGGCACAGATTCAAAAAGGAACCGCCAAATCGAAGGAACAGCTGCGGTTTAACTCCATCTACATGATGGCCGATTCCGGCGCGCGCGGAAGCGCGCAGCAGATACGTCAGTTAGGCGGGATGCGTGGCCTGATGGCTAAGCCGTCCGGCGAGATTATCGAGACGCCGATTACAGCCAACTTCAGGGAAGGGTTGACGGTGCTCCAGTATTTTATCTCAACACATGGGGCGCGAAAGGGTCTGGCCGATACCGCACTAAAGACAGCGAACTCCGGTTATCTCACGCGACGTCTGGTCGATATTTCTCAGGATGTCATCGTGAACGAACTCGATTGTCACTCCACAGATGGCAATGCGGTGACGGCCTTGGTGGAGGGAGGAGAGGTAATTGAGCCGCTTGAGGAGCGGATATTAGGGCGGGTGGCCGCAGAAGAGATTTGCGACCCGATTACGGGAGAGGTGATTTGTCCGATTCAAGGCGAGCTTGATGAGGCCAGGACAAAGGCTGTTGTAGAGGCCGGAATCGACCGGGTGAAGATACGCTCCGTGCTGACTTGCCAATCGCGACGCGGTGTTTGCGTCCAGTGCTATGGCAGCGACCTGTCGCGTGGAGGTCTGGTGGGAATGGGGGAGGCGGTCGGTGTCATCGCGGCGCAGTCGATTGGAGAGCCTGGAACACAGTTGACGATGAGGACATTCCATATTGGAGGAACGGCGAGCAAGGTCATCGCGCAGACGGTTTTGGAAACGCGAAATGCCGGGGTCGTAAAATACCTCAACCTGAATACGGTGAAGAATAAAGAAGGGGATATGGTCGTCATGAATCGTAATGGAAAGCTTGCCGTCTATGATGAAACGGGTCGGGAGAAGGAAAAATATTCGGTGGTCTACGGGGCGAAAATTAAGGTGAAACATGACACCAAAGTAGAGGCGGGTCAGAAGCTGGTCGAGTGGGATCCCTATTCTCTTTCCATCTTGACGGAAGTAGGAGGCAAGATCGCGTTTGGAGATGTGATTGAGGGTCAGACCATGCGCGAAGAGGTCGATGAAGTGACAGGGCTGTCCCGAAAGGTCATTGTCGATTATCCCGGTTCGAACTTAAGGCCGCGTATTTCCATTAAGGATGTCTCTGGAAAAACGGCGAGAATCGCTTCGTCCAATGCGGTTGCCCGTTATCTCCTTCCGGCGGGGGCGCATATCCTGGTTGAGAAGGGACAGGAGGTCTTCCCGGGGGATGTGTTGGTCAAGATTCCGAGGGAGACGACCAAGACAAAAGATATCACCGGCGGTCTTCCCCGCGTGGCGGAGCTTTTTGAGGCGAGGACGCCGAAAGAGCATGCGGTTATTTCTGAAATTGACGGAACAGTGGAGTATGGCGGTTTTGTTAAGGGGATGAGAAAGGTGATCGTGAAAAATGAGATGGGAGATGTGCGAGAGTATAACATTCCGAGGGGGAAGCATGTGAATGTCCACGAGGGGGATTGGGTCCATGCCGGGGAGCCTCTGATGGATGGGTCGGCGAACCCCCATGACATTCTCGATGTGCTCGGCCCGAAGGAACTCCAGAAATATCTGGTGGATGAGGTTCAGCAGGTCTATCGACTTCAGGGGGTTAGCATCAACGACAAACATATTGAAGTAATCGTTCGTCAAATGCTGCGAAAGGTCAAGATTGAAGATCCCGGAGATACGGAGTTTTTGATTGGGTCTCAGGTAGATAAATTTTTCTTTGAAGAAGAAAACGAGCGGGTGATGGCTAAAGGCGAGAAGCCCGCGACGGGGAAGCCGATTCTTCTGGGTATTACGAAGGGCGCCCTTTCTACGGACAGTTTTATTTCTGCCGCATCGTTTCAGGAAACCACGCGTGTCCTTACGGAAGCCGCTATCAGTGGAAAGACGGACAACCTGTTGGGTTTAAAGGAGAATGTAATCGTCGGAAGGCTCATTCCAGCGGGCTGCGGATTTGCCGAATACCGAGAGGTTTTTGTGAGGGCTCCAAAACATGAAGGGGCCGCGGTGGGGGCTGTTGCTGTTATGGAAGAAGTTCCATCGCCCGACGACGATGGAGAGGATAAAATTTCTTGACACAATATGCTACTTCGAATATACTCGCAAAGTTTGGGCCCTTTTATCAGGAGAGGATATGCCAACGATACAGCAACTGGTGAAAAAAGGTAGGGAGAAGGCCCGATCGAAGACAAAAAGTCCTGCGCTCAGAGGTTCTCCTCAAAAGCGGGGTGTCTGTGTCCGTGTCTATACAACGACGCCGAAGAAGCCGAACTCTGCCTTGCGGAAAGTGGCCCGCGTGCGTCTGACCAACGGGATGGAGGTGACCACCTATATCCCGGGTGTGGGCCATAATCTTCAGGAGCATTCCATTGTGTTGGTGCGTGGCGGTAAAGTAAAAGACCTCCCGGGGGTGCGTTATCATCTTGTAAGGGGGGCGCTTGATACTGCAGGGGTGCAGAATCGGAAACAGGGGCGGTCTAAATACGGGGCCAAACCACCGAAGTAGTGGGGTGTCTGTTAGGCCTGGGAAGGCAGGATAGGGAAGGAGAGGGATGCCAAGGCAAAGAGTAACGGTAAAAAGAGAGACGCTTGCCGATCCGCAATTTGGTGACAGGTTGGTTTCCAAGCTGATCGGCCTTATGATGCGGGAGGGGAAACGGAGCATTGCAGAGAAAATCTGTTATGAGTCTTTCGCCCTCATAAAGCAGAAAAGCGGTCTGGAGCCTCTAAAGGTTTTTAGGAACGCCGTTGAAAATGTAAAGCCGGCGGTGGAGGTAAAATCCCGTCGTGTCGGGGGTGCTTCTTATCAGGTTCCCGTGGAGGTTCGTTCCAATCGGCGTGCGTCGCTCGCGCTTCGGTGGCTGACCTCCTATGCGAAGCAGCGTTCAGGCAGAAGTATGGAAGAGAAATTAGCGGCCGAGTTGATTGATGCCTCCAATAATACGGGGGGCGCCATTAAGAAAAGGGACGACACGCATAAAATGGCGGAGGCGAATAAGGCCTTCGCGCATTATCGCTGGTAATCTTTTGTTTTGAAAAAAAGGTGAAGACATACCCTTCACCTTTTTTTCAAAACAAAAGATTACCAGCGATAATGCGCGAAGGCC
>SBBT01000205.1 GCA_005239595.1 Candidatus Troglogloeales bacterium
GTGTTGTAAAAGGCCCCATCGGCGATGGAGGCTGCCGCCGCCTCGATGTCGACATCTTCACAGACATAAACAGGGTCCTTGCCGCCGAGCTCAAGCTGGATTTTTGATAGACGGCCGGCAGACGACTGCATAATGGTTTTTCCGGTTTTATAGGAACCGGTGAAGAAAATTCCCGAAAATCTGCATGAAAGCATCTCTGCTCCGACCTTCCCATCCCCAACAACCACGGTGAAAATTCCGTCCGGGATGCCGGACTGATGCAGAAGACGCCCGATGGCAAGGCCGGTCAGCGTGGCATATTCCGAGGGTTTATACATGACCGCATTCCCCGTCAGCAAGGCCGGGATAAAGACATTGGCGCCGACAAAATAGGGATAATTCCATGCCGAGACATTGGCAATGACCCCTAACGGTTCATGCGTGATCTTCTCTTTAAGCTGTTTTTGAGGATCATCCAGAACAATTTCATCGCCGATCACACGAGCGGTCTCTTTTACAAAAAAATCGATTCGATCGAGCACACCAGCAAGCTCGTTATTTGATTGGGAAATCGGTTTTCCAACCTCCAGGGTGAGCGTCGTGGCAAGGGAGTCGGCCTGTTCCACGAGAAGATCCCGAAACCGGATGATGGCGCAAAGCCGTTCGTCTAGCCGTGTCTTCGCCCATGTTTTTTGGAGACGGCAGGCATCGGAAAACTTCTTTGCAATGACGTCAGGCGTATCTTCTTCGATTTGGGTGATAACCTGTTCATTGGCGGGATTGATGATGGTCAGCATTGCTACATTGCGTCGGAATATATTTTCCGGAAATCTTCAAGGCCGCACGGACGGGGATTGCACTGATGGCAGGCATCGCGCACCGCAAGGTCCGAAAGTCGCTGAACGGCTTTGCGCGCAACTCCCACATCGGAGAGTCGTTTTGGAATGCCAATCTTCTCCTTAAGCGACGAAAGCCAACGAATGAATCCCTCTCCCGTTTGATCGGAAAGGCCAATCGTCATTGCCATACGCTCAAAGCGTTCCGGAACAGTTTTAATGTTGAAGGGGAGCGCATACTCGATCATGATTCCGTTGGACAGACCGTGGTGAAGATTAAAGAGTGTGGAAAGGGGATGGGCGCAAGAATGGGTGATTCCCAGCCCCTTTTGAAAGGCAATCGCTCCCATGATGGAAGCCATCATCATGGCGCTTCGGACCTCTATATCCAGAGGTGTTTCTATACAGGAGACAAGATTTTTAGCCGCCAGTCGCAGCCCTTCCAGTGCTACGCCATCACAGGCAGGGTGATACCCTTTCGCCAGGAACGATTCCACACAGTGGGTTAAGGCATCCATGCCCGTGGTGGCCGTGATTCTTGACGGAAGTTCCAATGTCAGTTCGGGGTCGGCGAAAACAACACGCGCCATCAGCTTCGGAGAAAAGATGGTTTTCTTGATATGCGTGGTATCATCGGAGATGACGGTGCTTCGGCCCACCTCGCTCCCTGTGCCGGAAGCGGTGGGAAGGGCGACCCAAAAAGGAATGGAGTGATTGATCGGAAGGATGTTTCGCTGCTCATTCTCGTAATCGAATAGATCTCCGGGGTGGTGGATCATTAAGGCGATCGCCTTCGCAACGTCGAGCGCCGCGCCTCCTCCCAAACCAATAATGCAATCGGCATGATGGGCGCGGTAGGCATGTACTCCGGAGACGACTTGAGATTTTACCGGATTTCCAGAAATACCGCAGAAAAGCCCCGCTGCCATCCCCTCTGATGAGAGCCCCTTTTGAATTTCTTCGCAAAAGGGAAGGATTGCAATCTCCTGATCGGTCACAATCAGCGGGCGGCGGAATCCTTCCGATTTAAGGCAAGGGGGCATCGCGGATCGGACCCCTGGGCCAAAATGAATAAGCGTGGGGAAATGGAAAGTATAGGTGGGCACTTTCTAGTTAATAGCCTGAAAATCGATAAAAGGCAACCCTTCTAGATAATTTCAAAATACCGCTTCAATTCCCAGTTTGTGACGGAATCCTGAAACTGTCTCCATTCCCAGAGACGTGTCGCAACGAAGTGATCCACGAATTCGTCGCCGAAAAATTCGCGCGCGATTTTAGATTGGGAAAGCCGCATGGTGGCCTCGAGCAAATTGTGAGAGAGTGGAACCCCTCTTTCCTCTCGATAGGCGCTCCCCATCACCGGTTTATCGGAAAGCTCGAGACCCTTTTTAAGGCCATAGAGGCCGCTCGCAATGGCCGCGGCGATGGCCAGATAGGGATTCACATCGGCCCCGGAGGCGCGCACCTCAATGCGCGTCGATTTCTCTGTGCCCATGATGACCCTGAAGGCGGTGGTGCGGTTATCCAAACCCCATGTGGCGCGGGTAGGGGCCCAAAAACCCTCCACCAGTCGTTTATAACTGTTTACGTTCGGGGCAAAGAAAGGAAGAATTTCCGGAAGACAGAGCATCTGACCCGCGAGAAAACTTTTAAGGAGCGGGTTCATCTTTTCGGGGGAGGTATTGTTATAAAAAAGGTTCTTGTCTCCCAATTCGTTCCAGAGGCTCAAATGAAGATGACCGCTGCATCCCGGGAGCGTTACGTTCCATTTTGCCATAAAACTGGCCATGATGCCGTGACGGTAGGCGATCTCTTTCACCGCCGTTTTAAACAGCGTGGCGCGATCGGCGGCCTCTAGGGCATCCGAAAAAAGAAGGGCCGCCTCAAGAACCCCAGGTCCGGTCTCTGTATGAAATCCTTCCAATGGGATTCTAAAATCTTCAAGCTGATCGATCAGGTCTGAAAAATAGGAGGCATGAAGGCCGGTGCGGAGAATAGAGTAGCCAAACATCCCGGGGGTCAGCGGTTCTGGTGAGAGATACCCCTTTTCGGCAAGCGACTGCGGCGTTTCCTTGAAATTAAACCACTCAAACTCCATCCCACATTTTGGCCGAAATCCGGCCTCCTGTGCCGTTGCGATGACCTTTTTAAGAAGCTGTCGAGGACAAAGGGGAAGCGGCTCCCCATTATGACCCTCGAAATCCCCCAGAAAAAACGGCAGTCTGGTTTCCCACGGTATTTTTCGATACGTGGCGAGGTCGAGTTTTACAAGCGCATCGGGGTAGCCCGTATGCCATCCGGTATATCGGCTGTTGTCATAGCAAGCATCGGACGAATCCCACCCAAAGACGACATTACAGAGACCCAAGCCGGAATCGGCAGCGACCAGAAATTTTTCCCGATGAAGATATTTCCCGCGAAGGACGCCATCGATATCGGTGGCGGCGACCTTGATCTTATGAATACTGGATCGCCGTATTTCGTCTATGACGCGGCGCGTATCGCCTTTATCGTCGGCCATGTTAGGGTTTCCTTTCCTTCTGATCCGAGGCGGGGGGATCGGTTTTTGTGCTTTCGGCCGTCGGAATGACGGACCTCTCTTTTGTTAAAACGGATAGGCTTAGGGA
>SBBT01000153.1 GCA_005239595.1 Candidatus Troglogloeales bacterium
ACCCTTTATCTTGGATACACCGTTTGATTATAATTCCCCATACAGGGTCTCTGCTTATATCTACCGCCTATGACACAATCGGCTGTTATCTTTGATCTGGGAAACGTTATCCTCTTTTTCGATTTTCACCGGGTTGCCGACAAACTTTCCAGAATCTCCTCGATAGACAGGGAGTCGATCGGACAGTTCCTCTTCGATGCCAGGCATCACAGCCCTCTTGAAACGGGGGAGATCCAGCCTGAAGATTTTTTAAGAAAATGTCTCCCATCCTTTCCGGTCGAACTTCATACAGAACAACTTCAAGAAATCTGGTGCGATATTTTTTGGGAAAACGGTCAGGTGATCGAAATCATTAAAACCCTTCAGGGAAAGGCCAAACTCCTTCTTCTCTCCAACACCAATCATTGGCATATTGAGTACATAAAAACCCATTTCACCGTTCTTGATCTTTTCGATGAAACGATCTTCTCCCATGAGATCGGACTTAGGAAACCCGATCCAAAAATATATCAGCATGCGCTTGATCTCCTTCCCCCCGATACCCCGGTTGCCTATATCGACGATGTTCTGGAATATGTAGAAGCCGCCTCCAAAATGGGGATTACCGGCATTCACTACACGCATCATGATATCCTTCGGAAAAGGCTTGAAGCGCTTGGTCTTCTTCCTCCTTCCGACACCTTGCTGTAATAGGATAGCTCTGTCCGAGCGGTTAGAATAGATATGCAAAAGGAAAAATTGAAAATTGGAAGTCGGGCAAGCAAACTTGCCCTCTGGCAGGCCGCATGGGTCGCAGGGCAGATTGAGGCGAGCGGGGGCCATTGTGAAATCGTGAAAATTAAAACCACAGGGGATAAAATCCTTGATGTCCCTTTGGCTAAGGTTGGTGGAAAGGGGCTCTTCGTTAAGGAGATCGAAGAGGCCCTCATCACTGGAGAAATTGACCTTGCCGTGCACAGTATGAAAGATATGCCAGGCCACATCCCCTCCCCACTTCATCTCGCAGCTATTTCAAAACGGGAAAACCCTCAAGACGTGCTAATCAGCCGTCTCGGTCTTAGATTCTTCGACCTCTCCGCCGGTTCAAAAATCGGTACCAGTGCACTTAGGCGGCAGGCCCAATTGATGGCCCATCGTTCTGATCTTCAATTCGTCCCGCTGCGAGGGAACCTGGACACACGTTTAAGAAAGCTAAAAGAGGGGCAGCTTGATGCCATTATTCTTGCTGCGGCCGGGCTTCATCGGATGGGCTGGGACGGCCAGGTTACAGAATATCTTCCCTTCGAAATCAGCCTGCCGGCGATTGGCCAGGGAGCGCTCGGAATAGAGTGCCGCCGTAACGATCGGGAGGTCAATGCCTATGTGGCGATGCTAAATGATTCCGAAACCGCTCGCTGTGTTACGGCCGAACGGGCCATGCTGAAACGACTGGAAGGAGGGTGCCAGGTGCCGATTGCAGGAATCGCCACCCTGTCACAGCGGGAAATAACATTAAAGGGGCTAGTGGCCAGTTTGGATGGCAAGGAAATCATTCATGTCTGCGAGCATGGGGATGAACCCGAATCGCTTGGGATTCGTGTCGCTGAATTGCTTTTGTCCAGGGGGGCAGATAGAATACTGGCGGCCATCTACCCGGACAATCCCCAAGAAAAAGGGCCTAAGTAATGGGAAATAGGGGGAAGGTTTACCTGGTCGGGGCTGGTCCCGGTGACCCGAAACTGATTACCCTTCGGGGCAAGGAGCTTCTCGAAAGCGCGGATACCATCATCTATGACTATCTGGCGAATCCGAAACTCTTGTCTTATACGAGGGTTGAGGCAGAACGGATCTATGTCGGGAAAAAGGGGGGTGCACGCAGTCCCTTACACCAGGAACATATTAACCAACTGATGATCAAGGCCGCTTCCGCAGGTAAACAGGTTGTTCGACTCAAAGGGGGCGATCCCTTCATTTTTGGACGGGGGGGAGAAGAGGTCGTCGCCTTGGGGGCTGCCGGCATCCCCTTTGAAGTCGTTCCAGGAGTCACCTCGGCAATTGGGGCTCCAACCTACGCTGGCATCCCGCTCACCCATCGCGAGATAGCGTCGAGCGTCTTGTTGATTACCGGCCATGAAGACCCGGACAAAGAGGGAAATGCCATCGATTTAAAAAAGCTGGCCACAGGTGCGGACACGCTTGTTTTTCTGATGGCAATGGGAAATCTCTCTGCCATCGCAGATCAGCTGATTCGTGCCGGAAAAAGCCCCAAGACGCCCATCGCCCTGATTCAATGGGGAACCCATCCTCACCAAAAGACGTTGGTGGGAGAGCTGGAGAACATCCATGCAAAGGCCACGAAAGAAGGGATGAAGCCGCCCGCCGTCATTGTCGTGGGCGATGTGGTCTCGCTGAGGGGGCAGTTCGGTTGGTTTGAATCGCGCCCTTTATTTGGAAAACGAATCCTGGTGACCCGCGCGGAGGAGCAGGCGGAAGAATTTACCGATCTTCTTGAAACGCTGGGCGCCCAGGCCATTTCGTTCCCCACGATTAAAATCGTCCCGCCCGCAAGCTGGAATTTGCTGGATCGCGCGATAGAACAGATTGACGTTTACGATGGGTTGATTTTTACCTCCGCCAACGGCGTCCGCTTTTTTCGAGAACGGATTAAGACGCGCGGCCTCGATCTTCGCATCCTAAAAGGTTTTTCCATTACTGCGATTGGGCCGCGTACGGCGAAGGAGATTGAAACGTGGGGCATCAAGGTTGATCTCATCCCATCCGAGTTTCAGGCCGAGGGGGTTATCTCGGCATTAGCCGAAAAGGGAATTTCCGGAAAACGATTTCTCCTTCCAAGGGCAAAAGAGGCGAGGGATCTGCTACCCGATGAAATTCAGAAAATGGGGGGGGCGGTCGAAGTGGTCGTTGCCTATGAGGCGGTTAGGCCGCGATATACCCGCCAGGAGATTGAAGCGCTTCTGTCTGGCAGCCGGATCGATATGGTCACTTTTGCAAGCTCTTCCACCCTTCGCAACTTTATCGAGATCATCGGCACGGAGACGGTGTGGCTGGCCTCCGTGCCGATCGCCTGCATCGGCCCGATTACCGGAAAAACAGCGGGCGATTTTGGCCTCAAGGTGGCTGTAATGCCGAAAGAGTATACTCTCCCTGCCCTGGCTGACGCGATTTGCACCTACTTTAGTCATTTGCAAGGACCATCCATTTAAGAGGAAAGGATGCCATTCCCCCTGCAACGGCCCAGAAGATTACGGCAAACCCCGGCGATTAGAAGACTTGTATCGGAAACCGAGCTTTCCGTCGGGCATTTGATCTTGCCCCTCTTTGTCACCCATGAAAAGGGGCGGCAGGAGATTACATCGATGCCCGGCCAGTACCGCCTTTCCATCCCGGCCCTGATCAAAGAAGTAGAAGAGGCCCATCAACTCGGCATCCCCGCCGTTATCCTTTTTGGCATTCCGAGGATCAAGGATGAATACGGTTCGGGGGCGACCGATCCGAATGGAATCGTGCAGGAGGCGATCCGGGCCGTAAAAGATAAAACACCCGAGATGCTGGTCATCACCGATATTTGCATTGATGAATACACCTCGCATGGACACTGCGGATTGGTCAAAGACGGGAAAATCATGAACGATGACACCCTGGATGTCCTGTCACGAATGGCGCTCACGCATGTCCAGGCCGGCGCCGATCTGGTCGCCCCCTCCGACATGATGGACGGGCGTGTGGGGGCGATTCGAAAAGCCCTGGACGCCAATGGATATCAGGAGAAGCCCATTCTCTCTTACGCAGCCAAATATGCCTCCTGTTTTTATGCCCCATTTCGGGAAGCGGCCCAATCCTCTCCCCAATTCGGAGACCGAAAAAGCTATCAGATGGATCCAGCCAATCGGCGCGAGGCCTTGCGGGAAGTCATGCTCGATATTGAAGAAGGGGCAGACATGATCATGGTAAAACCGGCGCTCCCCTACCTCGATATTATCTCGGACATTAAACGGCAGTTTCCCCTCCCTCTGGCCGCCTATCAGGTAAGCGGGGAGTTTTCCATGATCAAGGCCGCGGTAAAATTGGGGTATCTGGATGAATCACGGGCCATGATGGAAACGCTGATCGCGATTCGGCGCGCCGGCGCCGATATGATTCTGACCTATTTTGCCAAAGAGGCCGCGCGTTTGATCCGGAACGTCTAATGCAGATTGTTATCGGCACCCTTAACATCCGACCGATCGCAAAGTATCCTGTGGTGGCCATCGGGAATTTTGATGGATTCCATCTGGGACACCAGGCAATTCTGGCGCATGCGGTGTCGCGGGCCAAAGAGACGAAAGGGTCTGCGGTTGTCCTCACCTTCGAACCCCATCCGCTAAAGGTATTGGCGCCCGATAAGGCATTAAGGTTGCTTTATCCCTTTCAGACAAAAATGCGGCTGATTGAAGCGGCCGGCATCGATGTGGTCTGTGTCGCAGAATTTAACAAGAAATTCCTGCAGCATACCCCGCACGAATTCGCCAAGGAATTCCTTCACGATAAGATTGGATGTAAAGAGGTTATTGTTGGAAAGAATTTCAGATTTGGCAAAGGCCGCGCTGGAGGTGTAGACGACCTGATCCGGTTTGGAAAAGAGTTTGGATTCCGAGTGATCGCGGAAGGGCCGGTCCTGGTGGATGGGCTGACGGTGAGTTCATCAAAGATCAGGGAGTCGATCGGTAAAGGGGATGTGAAATTGGCCGGAAAATTACTCGGAAGGGCCTATATCTTGGAAGGCAAGGTGATTCACGGCGATCATACCGGAAAGGCGCTCGGATTTCCTACCGCCAACTTCCCTCTTCCCAATGAATTGGTGCCCAAAAATGGTATCTATGCCGCCCGCATCACGATTTTAAAGGCGGAGGGTCCGCTCACAAGGGATGGAGTCGTTTATATCGGCCCCCGGCCGACTTTCAAGGAACGAGAGACGCAGGTCGAAGCACATTTATTCGACTATAACGAAAATCTCTATGGAAAAAGAGTGATCGTAACCCTCATCGATTGGATTCGGGGAGATGAAACGTTCCACGATTTAAACGCACTGACACGACAAATGGAAAAAGATGCAGAAAAAGCCCGCTCCATTTTAAAACAAAGGACATAACTAAGACACCCATCACGAAAATCGCACAGCCCATCGAAAATCTAGAAAAAACCTTCCTAGGGCAACCCATATATTGTGCCGATACTATTCACTTGTCAACATGTAGAGTGACTCCCCAGGATAGAAATCAAGAATTTTTTTCTTGAAGATATACTAGAAAAGAGTAATTCCTAACATTTTGATATTGTTAGCTTTATGCCTGCATCATTCTTAGGCAACCATTACGGTAGGGGCGTAAAATAAGGCAATAATGGGTCAAACTGAGAAACTGCCAACAGGTTGTCCACATTTTCTGTGGATAACATGAAAATCGCCTTCTATCAGAAC
>SBBT01000033.1 GCA_005239595.1 Candidatus Troglogloeales bacterium
GAAGCGGGTCGCCTTCGCATACCCCTATCCTGGAAAAATTCTCCCGATGCACCTAAAGGAACTTGGCAGCCAGGTCATCTGCCAGAAAGACTCCTTCCTTTGCGCCGCGAAGGGGGTTTCCGTCGGTATCGCTTTTCAGCAGAAATTGGGAGTAGGGCTTTTCGGCGGCGAGGGGTTTATCATGCAACGGTTGGAAGGGGATGGTCTTGCCTTCGTCCATGCGGGCGGGACCATCGCTGAAAGGAATCTGGCGGCAGGAGAGATCATCCGGGTGGATACCGGCTGTATTGTGGCGCTTCAGGCCAGCGTCACCTACGACATTGAATATGTGGGAAAAATCAAGTCGGCCCTCTTTGGCGGGGAAGGGCTCTTTTTCGCAACGCTTCAAGGACCCGGAAAAATATGGCTTCAATCTCTTCCCCTTTCGAGACTGGCCAATCGCATCTACGGCGCCATGCCCGCCGCAGGGAGAGGACGCGAGGAAGGCTCTCTTTTAGGAGGTTTAGGCGGCCTTCTTGATGGAGACAATTAAACATCATGTCTTTGATCCACGCCCTCTGCTTTGGCCCCACCCTGCCCCGCGGAGGAGAAAAGGTTGCGGTCGTTCTGGAAAAAGAGGGCCTTCTTATTTGGGCGGGGGAACCAAGGGAGACGCATGTTCCTTATGGGCAGATTCAGGTTACGACGGGGGGGTTTGACCACGATCAGATGATCCTCACCTGGATGAGCGAAACGGGACCCTGGTCGCTTGTCGTATCCGATATCGGCTCGAAGGAACAGTTTGTTTTACAAGCCCCACCGCCATTGTCCACCCGTTTACCCCAGTGGAAGAAAGAGGTCGCCGGGATAAGACGCAGCGTGTATTCTGGCCGGTTTGCGCTTGGACTCGCCCTGCTTTCCCCGATTTTTTTCGCAGTTTTTCTCTGGGCTCAATCCGATCAAATCCTTGAATGGGTCGTTGAGAGAATCTCTATCGAATCGGAACAGGAGTTGGGCCGCCTGATCTACGAGCAAACCCGTCCCAGCTTGAAGATCATCCCTTCTGGGGATGTCGTTCAGGCGATTGAGGATATCGGGGGGAGGCTGTCAGAAGGATCTCCCTACCAGTTTCATTGGCATGTGGCAGAAGATGCCGCGGTGAACGCCTTTGCCATACCGGGAGGGCATGTGGTCGTGTTGACCGGGCTGGTTCGCACTGCAGACTCCGCCGAGGAGGTGGCAGGGGTCCTTGCACATGAAATACAACATGTGCTCCAACGCCACAGCCTGAAGGGCATGGTGCGCCAAGTGGGATGGAAGGTGGTACTCCATCTCGTGATGGGGAGCTTAGGTGGCGGGATATTGGAAGAGTTGGTAGCCGAATTGGGAGTGCTCAAGTTCGGACGTGATCAAGAATCCGAGGCGGACCAAAAAGGGGTGCTTCTCCTAAAGAAGGCAAAAATCAACCCAGATGGGATGATCCTCTTTTTTGAAAAACTGGCAAAAAGCGAGGGGATGACCTTTCCGCTTCTCTTAACCCATCCGGGAAGCGCCGATCGGGCTGCATCTCTGCAGGCAATCATTAGAGAGGTCGGGCCGTGGAAAAGCATTCCCCTCTCTTACGACTGGAACAAAATAAAAGCAGGATTATCGCCGCGCACGGGAGGCTAGGCTTTGTTGTCCACGTCTAACTGTGCTTTTTGAACCATGGTTTCTACTCAAACAAAACCGGCCCTGTATCTGACTTTTGAAAGGGTAATTCAGGCCTTTCCTTTAAAGAAAGGCGATAAGATTGTCGTGGCCGTTTCAGGAGGCGCCGATTCCGTTTGCCTCCTCCACCTTTTAAGGCAATATCCCTTCAGGTTGCATGTCGCCCACTTAAATCATCAGTTTCGTTCGGAGGGGATCAAGGAAGCGCAATTTGTAGAGCGGCTCGCCACGTCGTGGAATATTCCCGTAACCGCCACATCGCTTCCTGTCCCAGAGATGTGCAAAACAGAGCGCCTTTCAAAACAAGAAGGGGCGCGAAAAGTTCGTTACGCGTTTTTAAATCAAGTTGCCCAGGAAACCGGTGCGCGGTGGATTGCCGTCGGCCATACCGCAGATGACCAGATCGAGACATTCCTCATGCGGCTCTTACGGGGCTCTGGAATAGAGGGACTTTCGGCGATACCCAAAATGCGAGAAGGATCGATTATTCGACCCCTCCTGTCGATCCGCCGGGAAGAAATTGTGGCTGAACTCTCTCGATCAAAGATTGCGTTTGTCGAAGACCCGTCAAATGTTCAGCAGGTTTATCTTCGTAATCAGGTGCGTCATTCGCTCCTCCCGATATTGGAGCGGTACAACCCGAAAATTAAAGAGACTCTTTTAAAAGAAGTCGAGTTACTACAAGGGGAGAGCGATTTCTTGCAACAGCATACCTTACAAGTGGTTCAGGAACTGGGAATTAAGACGGAGGGGAGATCCATTCGTTTTAATATTCCCAAACTAAGACCGCTTCACGTTGCCATTCAAAGGAGAATACTCCGATGGGGAATCAATCTCCTGCATCACGACCTAAAGGGTATCGGTTTTAAACATATTGACGCGATCGTATCAAAGATTATTCCCGGCCCCACAGGGAAACGATCTGTTCTTCCCAACGGGCTGCGCGTTGAAAAGCGCTACTGTGATCTTATTTTGGAACAGATGGGAGGAGAAAGGGATTTTCCTTCTCATCCGACAACGCCGTCGGAAGTGAAAATCGTATCCCTTTGTGAGGAAACGGATCTACCTGAATGGGGCATTCGGGTTGTCTTTTCGCTACAACCAGGGGCCCATCTTGTTTTTTCCCCTTGCACGGCTTCGTTTGACTTTGATACAATTAGCCTTCCTTTGTCTGTCCGGGGGGTCCAACCGGGAGACTGTTTTGTCCCCTCTGGGATGAGGGGGCGGCATAAAAAGCTCCAGGATTTCTTCGTTGATGCTAAAATCCCCGCCGCGAAAAGGGGGTGGGTTCCGTTTCTTTCTTGCCCTCGCGGAATCCTATGGGTGATTGGCCATCGCCTGGATGAACGTTTTCAGGCCACAAGAGAAACAAAACAGACCCTAACCGTGACCATCAAGAGCTGTGCTTCTTTTTAGAGAAACCGCCTAGGGCGTTGTGTGGAAGAGAGAATTTTTGGAAAGCCGATCATCACGCAAGAAGAAATGCGCAAGCGGATTAGGGAGCTTGGCCTAAAGATCGCTGAAGATTATCAGGGGAGAGATCTCTTGATGGTTGGCGTCCTGAAGGGGGCGTTTGCGTTCATCGCCGATCTGTCGCGCGCCACACCCCTCCCTCTGCGTATCGATTTTTTAGTTGTTTCAACCCGTGCGAAAAACAATACAGACAGCGGGCGGATCGATATTATTTCAGATATTTTCCAAGACCTCGCCGGACAAGATATCCTTGTCGTGGAAGATATCGTTGACTCAGGCCATACGATCGCTTTCCTGAAAGAGAAAATCATGGGACAAAAACCGAAATCTCTGAAGTTTGTTGCGCTTCTTAACAAACCCCAGCGACGAAAGGTAGATGTGGTGGTCGATTACATTGGTTTTACCATTCCGAACAAGTACGTGGTTGGCTACGGACTCGACTATGAAAACAAATATCGGAATCTCCCTTATATTGCCGTGTTAGATAAAGTTCAAGAAGAGTGAAAAACTCCTAAATTTAGTAAATTGTCAGAAGTCGAGAGTTGTGTTAAACTAGAAATGGGATATTAAAAAGATAAGGAAAATTACCCTATGAATCCACGTGTTAAAAGCTTATCTATTTGGGTGGGCGTTGCCTTGTTGATGATTCTTCTCTTTAATCTCTTCAATATTTCTTCTCGCCCGATAGAAGACGAGCTTATCTTCTCTGACTTTATGTCAAAGGTAGACAAGGGAGAGGTCGCTGAGGTTACGATCAGGGAAAGCCACGTGAATGGCGTCTTGAAGAGCGGAACAAAATTTAGGACCTATACCGCCAGTTACCCCGATTTGATAAAAACGCTGCGGGAGAAAAACGTCCGTATCACCGCCAAACCTCCAGAAGAGCCGCCGTGGTATATTGCACTTTTGATGACGTGGGGTCCTTTCGTCCTCTTCCTAGGGTTATGGATCTTCTTCATGCGGCAGATGCAAATGGGAGGAAACAAGGCGTTATCTTTTGGAAGAAGCAAGGCCAGACTCCTCTCGGAAGATCGCAAAAAGATCACCTTCTCCGACGTCGCAGGTATTGATGAGGCCAAGACAGAGGTGGAGGAGATTATCGAGTTTCTTAAGGATCCGCCAAAATTTCAAAAACTGGGCGGGCGTATTCCAAAGGGGGTTCTGATTATTGGCCCTCCGGGAACGGGCAAAACCCTCTTGGCAAAAGCGATTGCGGGGGAAGCGGGCGTCCCCTTCTTTTCCATTTCCGGATCCGATTTTGTCGAAATGTTTGTGGGGGTTGGTGCCTCACGTGTTCGGGACCTTTTTGATCAGGGGAAAAGGCATGCCCCCTGCATTATTTTTATTGACGAAATTGACGCCGTGGGCCGACATCGCGGCGCCGGTCTGGGAGGCGGACATGACGAACGGGAGCAGACCCTAAATCAACTTTTAGTCGAAATGGACGGTTTTGAAACGAGCGAAGGGGTCATCCTGATTGCGGCAACCAACCGGCCCGATGTCTTAGACCCCGCGCTGCTTCGTCCCGGCCGGTTCGATCGTCAAATTGTCGTCAACCGTCCTGATGTGAGGGGACGCAGCGAAATTCTAAAGGTTCACACAAAGAAGATCCCGCTGACCGAAGACGTAGGGCTCGATGTTGTCGCACGTGGAACACCCGGTTTCGCAGGGGCAGACCTTGAAAATCTCGTCAATGAGGCGGCGTTGCTAGCGGCCCGAAAGGGAAAATCAGCGGTCGACATGTCTGATTTTGAATCATCCAAAGACAAAGTCCTGATGGGTGTTGAACGAAGAAGCATGGTGCTCTCTGAAGATGAAAAGAAGACCACCGCTTATCATGAAGCAGGACATACCCTGGTAGCGAAACTTTTGCCAGGGGCAGACCCTATTCATAAGGTAACCATCATTCCCCGGGGGCGGGCGCTTGGGGTGACGATGCAACTCCCGATCGACGATCGACACAACTATAAAAAGGAATATCTTTATAATACCATTGCGATCATGATGGGCGGCCGTGTGGCCGAAGAATTGGTCTTAAACCACATGACCACCGGGGCAGGAAATGATATCGAGAAGGCGACAGACTTGGCTCGGAAGATGGTTTGTGAATGGGGGATGAGCGAAAAGATGGGCCCGCTTACTTTTGGGAAAAAGGAGCAGGAGATCTTTCTGGGCCGGGAGATATCGCAACATCGGGATTACTCTGAACATACGGCTATTGAGATTGACAAGGAGGTAAAGCGCCTTGTTACCGAAAATTATGAGAGGGCCAAGTCCCTGATTTCAAACAACATGAAGGCGCTAAAAGCCTTAGCAACCGCCTTATTGGAAAAAGAATCCCTCGACGCTCCCATGATCGATAAGATTATTCAATCAGCCGTATCCCCCACAACCTCTCCGTCCGTCTCCACCCTGTCGGCATAAGGTTTGTTTCACACGGGGTGCTTTAATCGGAAGTCGTTTTGCGCCATCCTTCCAAAAAACTAACAGGTCAGTGGCACTGTGGTTCCTACCGAATTCCCTATGGAAAACGGCCGCAGGTCATGGGAATCTTAAACGTAACGCCCGATTCCTTTTCAGACGGGGGGAATTTCCTTCAGGTCGACCACGCGATGGATCACGCCCTACGCATGGAAGAAGCGGGGGCCGACATGATCGACGTTGGAGGAGAGTCCACGAGACCGGGTGCCACGCCTGTTTTGGTAAAGGAAGAATGCAGCCGCGTCCTTCCGATTATTGAAAAGCTTGCGAAACGGCTTACGATTCCACTTTCTATCGACACCACAAAATCAGAAGTGGCGAGCGGGGCAATTCAGGCGGGGGCCTCGATTATAAACGATGTCAGCGGCTTTACCCGGGATCCTGAAATGTTTTCCATCGCAGCAAAAAGAGGGACCGGGCTCGTGATCATGCACGCGAAGGGAAGTCCCCAAACGATGCAGAGCCGTCCCCGGTATCACAACCTGCTTGACGAAATCCATCAGTTCCTGGACAAGCAAATAAAAAAGGCAATGACCTATAAAATTTCAAAGAATCGGATCGTCGTTGACCCGGGAATCGGTTTCGGGAAAACGGCAAACCACAATCTCACAATTCTCCGCCATCTTGATCTGTTCACCGACCTTGGCGTGCCGGTGCTCGTCGGCCCTTCCAGAAAATCATTTATCGGCCGTATTCTCAACCTTCCCGTTTCTGACCGGCTGGAAGGGACAGCCGCAGCAGCGGCCATCGCCGTCTTTCAGGGGGCGCGTATTATCAGAGTCCACGACGTTGCGTTTCTAAAACGGATCATTCACGTCGCAGATGC
>SBBT01000168.1 GCA_005239595.1 Candidatus Troglogloeales bacterium
AATCTATTCTGAACCTTAAAAAGGAGAGTCTTTCAACAACCTGATAGACTATTACATTTTAATGCCTGGCGTGCCGAATCACGATAATTGCCCTCCCAGGAATCCGGAGAAAAATGCTTGATCTCTTTATAGGCTTTCTTTACGCTGGTCATCGTTGTTGTCGCTAACAGCATGGGGTAGCTCCTCTCGGGTTAAAGTCCAATCAACTGGCTCGTTACGGTACCCCATTCCTTTCCCCTGACACAAAATATGATACGCTACCCTTGCCATATCTGGCTTGCCAGTATTGCATTCTTGTGTTAAGAAATATTCATGATCCGTGGAACTGACTTCACCTATGACGTGATCGATACTCCGTGCGGTCCCTGTTGGCTGGTGACCTCTTCGGGCGGCCTCTCTTTTCTCGTCTGGAAGAGAAGCAAAGAAGCGTTCCTTGCCGAAATTCAAAATCGTGTCGGCAGGATGAAAGAGGGGCGTTCCATAATGCTTGACCGATGGCACGATGCGTTGGTCCGCTATTTTAACGGGGAGCGTGTCTGCCTGGATGGGCCGATCTCCCTGTTGGTCGGCACCCCCTTTCAGCAAAAAGTCTGGGTAAAACTGAAAGAGATCCCCTATGGGGAGACCCGAAGCTATCAATGGGTTTCCAACCAACTGGGGATGGCGCGCGGCGCGCGCGCGATCGGATCGGCCTGCCGGGAAAATCCGCTGCCGGTGATCTTCCCCTGTCATCGGGTCGTGCGTCAGGACGGCGCGTTGGGGGGCTATTCAGGCGGGGTTTACATTAAAAAAATGCTTCTTGGGACGGAACATGGCGATACCGGGCGCAAGCCATAGTTTTACGCTTCGGCTAAAGCTGAAGAACCGGATTGGAATGATCGGACAGGCGACCTCCGCCATTGGCAGGGCCGGAGGAGATATCGGTTCGATTGACATCGTCCATGTGAAGCCGAATCAGGTAATCAGGGATATTGTCGTCAACGCGCGGGATGAAACGCATGTCGATGAAATTGTAGAGGCGGTACGGAAAATCAAGGGGATCCATATTGTCGATGTTTCTGACCGGACCTTTCTCATCCATCAAGGAGGGAAAATCGAGATCGCCAATAAAATCCCGCTTCATACCCGGGATGACCTCTCAAGGGTCTACACCCCTGGCGTGGCGCGGGTCTCGATGGCCATTTATCGGGAACCGGAGAAGGCCTATACCTTAACCATTAAAAAGAACAGCGTGGCGGTGGTGACCGACGGATCGGCCGTTTTAGGCCTGGGCAACCTTGGGCCGGAAGCGGCGATGCCGGTTATGGAAGGAAAGGCGATGCTCTTTAAGGAATTTGCCGGCATCGATGCCTTTCCAATCTGTCTCGCCACACAAGATCCGAAGGAAATCGTCGAGACCATCATCCGGATCTCTCCCTGTTTTGGCGGAATTCACCTGGAGGATATTTCTTCCCCGCGGTGTTTTGAGGTAGAGCGACGATTGAAGGAAGCGCTGGAGATCCCCATTTTTCATGATGATCAGCACGGTACCGCCGTGGTGGTTTTGGCCGCTTTGTTGAATGCCGTGAAGGTTGTGAAGAAGCCCCTCTCAAGATTAAAGGTGGTGGTCTGCGGCACAGGCGCCGCCGGGATCGCCACGATCGATATCCTTCTGTCCGCCGGCGTGCAAGAGATTATCGGTTGTGATCGGGTTGGCATCCTCCATCCCGGCCGCCGGACGGGGATGAATCCGATCAAGCTCCAGTACGCAAGGCGTACCAATCCTCTCAAACGGAAAGGAACACTGGAAGACGCCCTGGAGGGGGCGGATCTCTTCATCGGGCTCTCCAGCCCGGGGATATTACATCCGTCCGCCCTCAAGAAAATGGCTTCGGATCCGATTATCTTCGCGCTGGCCAATCCCACGCCGGAGATCATGCCGGAGGAGATAGAGGGAAAGGCGAGAATTATCGCCACCGGCCGATCAGACTATCCCAACCAGATTAACAATGTCCTGGCCTTCCCCGGTATCTTCCGGGGGTGCCTCGATGTCCGGGCCCTGGAGATTAACCAGGAGATGAAACTTGCTGCAGCCCACGCGATCGCCTCGGTTATTTCAAAAGATGCCCTTTCGGAGGACTACATCGTTCCAGCCGTTTTCAATCGGAAGGTCGCCAGGATGGTGGCACAAGCGGTGATCAAGGCTGCCATCAAAACAGGCGTCGTCCGTAAGAGAAAAACCCCTTAACTTGCCGCTGGATTCTTCCTTCTTCGCTTAGGTGAAAAGAGAACCGAGAAGAGAAAAAAGGCGGTCGCAATAAGGACGATGGTCGCCCCGGAGGGAATGTCCAGCCAGTAGGAGACGAGCACTCCCGTCCAGGAGGCAAGAATACCCACACAGGCTGAAATAAGCATCATGGACCAGATGTGTCGCGCCCATTGCTGGGCCGCCGCCGCAGGGATAACCAGAAGGGCGAAGACCAGAAGGGCCCCCACCGCCTTCAGCGAGATGATAATCGTAAGGGCAATCAGGTTCAGCAGCAGCAGAAAAAGATTTTTGGCCGGTATGCCGCTTGCCTCCGCCATCTCCTGGTCAAACGAGATAAAATGGAACTCTTTATAAAAAAGGGTGATGACAAAAAGAATGACCGCGGAGAGAAGCAGGATGATAGTGAGGTCCCCCCGCGTGACCGACAAAATGCTTCCGAAAAGGTAGCCATAGACCTCCGGGTTATAGCCTTTCATCAGACCGATGAAAAGTATCGCCAACGCCATCGTCAGGGTATAGAAAATGCCGATCGGCACGTCGGGTTTCATCTTGCCGCTCTGCTGAAGGAGGCCGGTCACAAAAACGGTGGCCAGCCCGAAGAGAATGGCCATTCCGAGCGGGGGGGCGCCGATTAAAAAGGCAAGGGTTACGCCGGCAAAGGCGGCGTGTGCCGTTCCCGCCCCGATAAAAGAGAGCCCCTTTAGCACTACAAACACCCCGACTACCGCGCAAACCAGACCGATGAAAAAGGAGGAGACAAAGGCCCGCTGCATGAATCCATAAGAGAACATTTCAAAGAGGGCGTTCATCCGGCGTGGGTATCGCTCACAATGACGTAAGGCATCTTCTCCCGTTGTGTCAGAAGGACGTCCTTGCCGTAGATCAAAGAGAGGGTTTCCTGACAGAGGACCGACTCTGGTGGTCCTTTCGCATAAAGACGGGTTTTAAGAAAAATCAAGGTATTGGCCAGGGGGCTGATGATGTTGATATCATGGGTCACAAAGAGGATGGTTAAGCGGTAGGTTTGATGCAGCTGTTGAATCAAGTCCATTAAGCGATGCTGGGTGGCGGCGTCAATGCCAGAGGTCGGCTCGTCCAGTAGAAGAATTTTAGGACGTTGCGCCAGGGCGCGGGCGATTAAGACCCGCTGCTGCTGACCGCCCGAGAGATTTCCAAAAGGGATATCGCGCCGATCCAGCATGTCGACCGCCTTCAGCGATTCGAGCACAATTTCCCGATCGGCCTGGGCCGGACGCCGAATGAGTCCTAATGCGCCGTAACGCCCCATCAGGGCCACCTCCCAAGCGGTAATCGGATAGTCGGGATCGGTTCGCTCCTTTTGCGGCAGATAACCGATCCGGGCCCGGTGATGGCAACGAAGCTGCTCGCAGGCGCAATCAAAAATCTGAAGGATTCCCTCCGACGGATGGATCAGACCCAGGATTCCCTTGAGAAAGGTGGTTTTTCCAGAGCCGTTGGGACCGATGAGGCCGACAAATTCCCCCTCTGATATGTCGAGGGTGATCTTATCCAAGGCAACCCGGTCGGCATAAACGAAGGTCGCCCCCGAAAATCGGACAATCGGTTTTCCAAGGATACTATTCATCTAGCGCCCCATCAGGGCAAGAATAAGGGTTTCAACATTGTGCCGGATAAAGGCAAGGTAATGGTCGGTTCCAGCGATGGCGCCCGGCAAGGGGGAGAGAACGATCACCCTGGCGCCCGTCTCTTCAGAGAGCATTTTGGGAACCTTTGCACTAAGCTGAGGTTCGGAGACAATGACCTTGATCTTCTCGTTTCGGATTCTTCTGATAAGGACCCCCATCTGTTTTGCTGATGGCTCCGATCCCGCCTGCATAATATTCCCCCGAATCATAAAGCCAAACCGGCGGGCGAAATAAGGCCATGCCGGGTGATGCGTGATGATCTTTCGGTTGTGCAACAAAGCGGCGCGATTTAACAAATCCGCCGTCAACTTTTCCAATTCCAAAATATAACGTGATTGGTTCTGAAGATAGTCCTCCCGATGGGCTGGGTCAAGCCGGATTAAATGCTCCGTAATCGGCCTGATCATCATTTTGGCGTTTTCGGGGTCGAGCCAGATATGAGGGTTGGCATGTGGTGGGCCGTGGACATGCTCATGCCCATTTTCATCTTTAATTAAGGGGACCCCTTCGGAGGTGGTTACCACAGCCAGATCTTTCCGGTCGGCGTTTTGAATGAGGGAGTCGATCCATACCTCCAATCCAAGACCGATCTTCAGAAGAAGCCTTGCCTCCCTCACCGCCATCACATCGCTTGGCCTGGGCGTATAGGCGTGTTCGCTTTCAAGGCCGCGAATGAGTGATGTGACTGTCACATGATCTCCCCCGATCTCCTCCGCAAAGTCCTTTAAGACCGGCAGCGTGACCACAATCGGGAGCGGCTCGGAAAAAGAGGGGGAGGCAGCCAAAAGGCAGAAACTGACTGCCCATAACAGACCCCCCTTACCAGCAGATGCCATGATAGTTTTCAGGCGTGCCGGAAATGTTGGGGATGATTCGCACCAGGTCCAGGATGATCCGGCGAGAGTCTTCCATGTATGGTTTTAAAACCTCCTTAAATTCTGGCGAGCGGTTGCCGATAACGATCACCTCGGCCTCCTGGATCACCTTCTCGATATCCGAAGACATCAGCGAGGAAATATGCGGAATCTCCTTTTCGATATATTCCTTATTTGCGCCAAATATTTTTGCCAGCGAGACGTTGGAATCGTAGATTTTGACCCAGCACCCCTTTCCGATCAGGGCCTCTACCAGCGTCACCATGGGACTCTCCCGCAGGTCATCGGTTCCGGCTTTAAAGCTTAAGCCGAGTATGCAGATCTTTTTCTTCCTGGTGTCAAGAATCATGTCGACCACCCGCTGAACATGCAGCCGGTTGCTCTCCAGCAATGCGTTTAGAACCGGCAGGCCGACATCCATCTCCTTCGCCCGATACAACAGGGCTCGCAGATCTTTTGGGAGGCAAGAGCCGCCAAAGGCAAAGCCGGGTTTAAGATAAGTGGTGGAAATATTGAGTTTTGTGTCGCGTGCAAACAGCTCCATCACGGGGTGACTGTCGATACCGAGGCCTTTACAGAACACCCCCATCTCGTTGGCGAAGGCCACTTTTAAGGCATGAAAGCTATTGCAGGCATATTTGACCGCTTCGGCGACCTCAATGCTGGTTCTCTCCAGGGGGGCATCCAGATGCTGATAAAGCTCCGCCACCCGATCGCCTCCCTTGGCCGTTCTCTGGCCGATGATCGTCAATGGGGGATGGTAGAAGTCATGGACGGAGCTTCCTTCTCGAAGGAACTCCGGGTTAAAACAGAGATCAAAGTCAATATCGACCCGCTTTCCGGAGGACTTCGTTAAAAGGGAAACGACATGGTCGCGAATGGTTCCGGGAAGAACGGTGCTTCGGAGTACCAGGCAATGATACGTCTCTTTTTGCCTTAAAGCCTCTCCGATCTGTCGGCAGACGGCCATGACAATTTCCAGGTTAAGACTCCCATTGCTGTTGCTCGGCGTGCCGACGCAAATGAGGCTGATATCGGTGTTGAGAATGGCTGAAAGGTGATCCGTTGTGGCGGAAAGCCGGCCGCCACGCACCTCGTCTCCAATGATCTGATCGATTTCCTCTTCGATGATGGGGCTTCTGCCGGAATTGATGATATCCACCTTGTTGCGATTGACATCCACGCCCCATACCTGGTGGCCGGCCTTCGCCAGGCAGCCGGCGGTGACACAGCCAACATATCCTAAACCAAACAGACTTACTTTCATGTCGTTTTCCTTGTTATGAGGTGTTTTTCAATTTGATCGGACAATTTCTCCTTTATAGCAATCCAAGTTTTCTTTTTTTCGTTTAATAGCGAAACGATCTCTTCTTTATATGTAGCATGATTCTTCCTCATTTCCAAAATGGCAGCCAGAATCCCATCCGGCGTATTATCGACAAACAGGGTTCCTTTATAAAAGGTTTTCTTTAGAATTCCCCAGTCAGACGTAATGACCGGCTTGCCTAAATAGGCCGCCTCGTAAGCGCCTCGCTGCATGGTGTTGTCTCTTGTGGTCAGAACAACGATACAATCGGAAGCAACCAGCAGCCCCGCATAGGCGTCGGTCGAAAGAAAATCGGTAAATTGCACGTGCGGTAGATTGTAGTTTGTTCTTCTTCGCCTTTTTTTGGCCTGTTTCAGGCTTCCGGTAATATAAAATTGGATATCGGACAATTTCTTTGCCGCCATCATGAAATTCTCCAGCGGTTCATCATCCGAGAAGGTGTTAATCAAGGTGATCGTAAACCCGCTTTTTTTGTGAGGCAGTCTGACGTGGGGAAACTCAACCGGAACATCGGTTACAATTGTGACCGGCGCCCCCCAGGAATCAATGATGGCCTTGAGAAAATCGTTTGTGACGATGGTTGTGATCGCCCGTCTTGAAAAAAACCTGTGGATAAAGGAGACCCGTTTCCATCGTTCTCCCAAAAGGGCCATCGTATGAGAGTCGATGATATACCCTGCCGGGAAGAGACAGGTATATACGTATACTGGAAAACAGGCCGTGGTGGGCGGGGCCATGATAAAGACCACGTCAGGTCTCTCCCTTAATAAGATTGTCAGGGTTTTTACAGTTTGAAACAGATATTTAAAGAGTATCGTGAAATAATTGCTCCCAAAAAAGGGGGCATAGACCATATACGATTTTCCGCAAAACTCCCTGGCGATATTATCGCTCCTGCTGCAATAAGGGGCCCAGGAAACAAATACAACCTTCATTGTTTATCCCGCGTGCTTTCTGCCGATGACGTCTATCCGTAGACCCATCGCATGCCTGTCGGATTAGGGCGGCGTGGGAGGAGACGCAGGCGATGCCGGTGCCTTTGGTGCTTTTGGCGCAGGGGCTGTCTTTTTGCAGCTTGATGCCCGCTTCTCCTGCGGTTGAAATTCACCGCCTAAATATTCGGCAAGCTTCCCGCTGATATCCGATGATGCCTCCGGGACGAGGAGGCGTAGGGCCCGCGCCTCTGCCTCCTCCAGGGAGAGATGGCCTTCTCTTCCTGATCGAACCACAATTCCCACAATCCGGTTTGACTCTTTCTCCAGAAGTTCCAAATCAAAACACCAGCGGACGTACTGAAACGGCTGGCCAGGGAGTTCCATCTGAGAGAGACGAACGTCCCCCTGGATCAGAAGATCGACGGAAAGTGCTTCCATGTTTCCCCCTTCTCCGGCCACCACCACAAAGCCTTCTCTGGCGAGGGAGTCGATAATTCCTTTTTCCACCTGATCTCCTTGTGGCCCCGTGATCTGAACGTTGACCAAAAAGTGTTTTGCCAGCCATGTTTTATATTCGGAGAGGACCGCGTCGGCAGAGATGGGAGGGGCAATCCCTTCCCCTTTAATGTTCACAATCCGAAGATCGGACTGATAGGCGTCCCGTAAGGGATACGCCTCAAGGGCCCGTCTGTAATGCTTGATTCGTTCCAGCTTGTTGCCGGAAAATCGCGCCCGATCCAGCGCCTGCCGGATCTTTTCATCCAACTCCTTGATTCGTCCGGTTAACGAGGCGGTTGACTGCAGCCGGTCAATCACGGCCAGGGCGTAGAAAATCCCTTCTTCCTCCCCCCTCTCAACAATCTCTGCCCCTTCCAACACCTTGTCGGTGGAGACTTTTGTGATTTGCTCGATGGCCTTCTTTTGCTCCACGTGCGACTTTCCGCGGGATTCCGTCTGGAGATATTTTTCCCACTCGGTCGTTTTTTGGCTTACCTCGGCCTGAAAGATTTTCGCGAGACTCGCCAGGGCGAGCTCTTCCGCGCGTTCTCGGGAAGCCCCCGATCCAACCCCAACGAGGTATAATCCTTCGGGATACCGGGCCGATCGCCCTTTTGTCCAATCTGGAGGTGCGGCAAGAAGGGTGCTATTGAGAGCAAGGACGATGACGGCGGTCAGGACGACGGTTTGATGTTTCATAAGATTATCGGACGGTCCTCACAACAAGCACCTTGGTTTCACCGTTCCCGATGGTGATGTTCTGTGCGGGAAGGGTGTCGATCACAACCCCGCTCTGACCCACAAACATGGGAGAGAGCTGATAGGTGCCGGCAGGCAGCGCGATGCGGGTTAGATGAATCTCGTCTGGAAGCGTTCGCCAGGAGCGTTTATCCGAAACCTCGGTCGTCGCGGCAGCCGCCTCCGCAACGGTTCCAATGAGCAATCCGCCCAACCGGCCGTATTGGGCCTCCGCCTTGTCGGTTGCCCCCTTTACAATCAGTGCCTTGAGAGCGGCGCGGGCAAAGGCCTTGATCCGGATCCGGTTGATCCGGTCGGACAGGTCTCGAACGGCAATGGCGGTCAGATCAGACATCAGCGTCGACTTCCCTGCGGGCGTTTTCGATCCACTGATCGTAACTTCAAGATGTCTTACAGATGTTTTATCGGGGACATATTGGGGAAACGCCACACGGACGAGCTGCCCGATGGGCGCAAAGGGGAGGTTCCCGGTGGCCCCGTGCGCCCGCCAGACATCGGTCTGAATAATCGACAGCCATAGATTCTGATTAATAATCAGATCGAGGAATGCGTCCTCCTTACGCGGAGACTTTCCATGCAGCGAGACGAGCAATATCTCCCCATGCGATTTTTTATCTTTTAGCGGCGTCCATTGCGTATGGGGAAAGAGCTTCTTGTACGCTTTGTGCTCCTCGTCTAGATGCAACGCGGCGCTGGTGCGGAGGAGATCCGCTCCGATCATCGGCGGGATCGGCATCCCGTAAGTCCCAACCCACACCTGGTAGGTCTCATAGGCCTTTCTGTAGGAAAGGAATGCGTCGTTCACCTCCCCTGCCGCCTCAAAGAGGGCTCCAGACAAATATCGCGCAAAGGCATCTTCCTGATATCCCCGATCTGTTTCGAATTGCTGATCATGAATCTTGTTAAGTGCGGTATTCACGCGCCTGCACTCGACCAATGCCTCATCTAGTTGGCCCATCTGGGCGTAGTTGAGCGCCGAGATCATGTGGATCATGACACGTTCATAATCCTCCCCGCTATAAGGAAGTAGATAATCGTTGGTTAAAAGGGCAGCCCCATGGCGGGTAATGCTCTCTGTGTAGAGCGCCTCTGCTGTCTGCGTCGCACGATCCAGCAACTGATTGCTTCTTTCAAATTGTCCGGAGAGAGAGAGGGTCATCCCCCTGTCCAGTTGGTATAGGAGACGGTCTTCCTTGCGGTAATCCTTCTCCTGTTTCTCAATGGCGGCATCGGCGCTTCTTGCATCGTGGCTGGCAAGATGTTGTTCCACGACCAGGTAATGACTGGTTACCGGCGCGCAGGCAGTGAAAAACAGCCATATCGACAGGTAAAAAGGGACTCTTCTCATGGCAGCGCTCGCGCAGGATGCGTTACATGCCAAATCTGCTTCGGGTCATCAGCTTCTTGATCTTCTTGTCGCCGAACCAGACCTTGGTGTTCTTCTCAAGGTCAATCATCTCAAGGGTGACTTGGAAGTATTTGTACTTTTTCCCTCCCACCGCCTCTTCAAAAGAGTTGATAACCCCTTTTAGCATATAGTCCGCGCCCACTTCTTTACCGATTCCTTTTGCGGTCTCTTCGCTGGAGAAGAGTTGCTGCTCGCTCCTCTCCTCCCGAAGCTCTTCACGCTCTTCCTTCGAGGCGACAAAAGTGACCTTTCCAGAGTTGGTCAGCTCCCGTTCCAGGTCTTTTGTAAAGGTCTGTGTCGGAATATGGTCATGGCTTTTATTAATGACCGAGCCGACGATCACCGCAGGCTCCCTTCCATTTTTGCGCTGAAAATTGTCTACCCATGGTCGGCCAACGGCTTCTTTGACCATCTCTTCGGCGGTCAATCGGGAGTCGGTGTCGTTCCACCGGTCCGATAAGTCAATCGCAGTCTCGGTGGAGACCCGGGAAACCGTTGTGGTGGCGCAGCCGTTCAGTGTCATGACAACAGACCATGCGACTAACAGATAAGCGGGTTTTTTTATCATGATTGTCCCTCCCAGTTTCCGAATTTAGAATATATCCCGGCCCCCAACAGATGTCAATTACGTCCCCACAAAACGGGTGATGTCAAGCTGCGTGTGTAA
>SBBT01000025.1 GCA_005239595.1 Candidatus Troglogloeales bacterium
GGACTCGATTTCCTTTGGCTGATATTTTGTTTCCATCTTTTTTCACAAAGGAACAGAGCTGAACGTATCATAGGACTCTTTGATTCTCAAGAATTAAATCGACCTTGACAGGCGGTGGGGTGTTGGCTAGAATGGATATTGAATTTGATAATCGGTATCATTTAAAGATGATCATGCCATCATTGCTCCCTCTTCGTGTCATGCGGCTTTTTCTCCTGCCGTCTGTTTTTCTCCTCCAGCTGGCCGTCTATGCAACGGCGGGGTCCTTCGGCCAGGAGATCGTGGTCTATTCGGCGCGAAATGAGCAGCTGATCCGGCCGCTTTTTGAGGCGTATACGAGAGAGAGCGGTATCCGGGTACAATTCATCACCGATAAAGAGGGTCCGCTTCTTTCGCGTCTTCAGGCGGAAGGCCCGCACACTGCCGCCGATCTATTGATGACGGTGGATGCTGGAACCCTCTGGTTTGCCGCCAAAGAGGGGCTTCTTCAGCCGGCCGTTTCTCAAGTATTGGACCAAAATATCCCCGAGCATCTGCGTGATCCAGATCGTCGCTGGTTTGGTCTGTCGGTGCGGGCCAGGACCATTGTCTATCACACCGGAAAAGTGGTCACTTCCGATTTGTCTACCTATGAGGCGTTAGCCGATCCCAAATGGCGGGGACGTCTTTGTTTGAGGACGGCAAAGAAGGTTTATAATCAGTCGTTGATTGCGACGATGATCGTTGCACTCGGGACGTCGGAGACGGAAGGTGTTGTACGATCCTGGGTTCGCAACCTGGCGACCGATGTGTTTCCGGATGACACAAAGGTGATGGAGGCGGTGGCAGCCGGACAGTGCGATGTCGGTGTGGTGAACAGCTATTATTATGGCCGTCTCATGCAGAAGCGGCCGGATTTGCCGCTCAAACTTTATTGGCCGAACCAGAATGATCGTGGCGTCCATGTGAACATATCGGGTGCAGGGGTGACCCGTTATGCACGGCATGCCAGGGAGGCTATCGCGTTGTTGGAATGGCTCTCGTCCGAAAAAGGCCAGCATCTGTTTTCCGATCTGAATCTTGAATATCCCGCCAATCCCAGCGTGGCGCCGGATCCGGTCGTCTCCTCCTGGGGTTCATTTAAACAAGACCGGATGCCCGTATTTAAGGCAGGCGCATTGCAGGGGGATGCGATTCGGTTGATGGATCGCGCCGGTTATAAATAAGTCCCTCATCTGCTGGACGTTTTCGGCGGGTTTCTGATGCTTTGTTGATCGCCTCCGTTAGGCAAAAATGGATCTGAAAATGGATGGATACACTTTAGGCCGTTGGCGGTTGGCAGTCGTCCTGCCTGCTTTCTTGGTTTTGATTCCGCTGGCGGTTCTCTTCTCTTCGTTCCTGGTGCCATCTGACGGCGTTTGGCAGCATTTGATTGATACCGTCCTAATGGAGCTCTTATTAAACACGTTCTGGTTGGTGGCGGGGGTTGGCATCGGCACGACGTTGTTGGGGGTCAGCCTTGCGTGGCTGACAGGCGTATGCGATTTTCCGGGTCGGAAACTGTTTGATTGGGCCCTGTTGCTGCCGCTATCGATTCCCCCCTATGTGATGGCGTTTGTCGGTGTCGGGCTTCTTGATTTTACAGGGCCGATTCAGACCCAACTGCGTGTCTGGTTTGGGCCGATTTGGCTTCCCAAAATTCGCTCTGGCGGCGGCCTGATTTTGGTCATGACGCTCGCCCTTTATCCGTATGTTTATGCCATTGCAAGGAATGCCTTTATCTCCCAGGGTCTCAATATGTTGGAAGTGGCGCAGTCGTTGGGTCATAGCCGGTTTAGTGGATTCCTACGCGCTGCCCTGCCGATCGCCCGCCCGGCGGTGATCGCCGGTCTGATGCTCGCCCTGATGGAGGCCATCGCCGATTTCGGAGCGGTCTCTATTTTTAATTACGACACCTTCACGACCGCGATTTATAAGGCCTGGTTTGGTTTTTACTCCCTTGCCGCCGCGGCGCAGTTGTCATCGTTGTTGGTGCTGATGGTTTTTGCGATGCTCCTTCTGGCCCGGCGGTTTCGTCCGCCTTATATATCGCCTCGGAAAAATGTGGTTCATGGTGAACGAATCAGGCTTTCGGGCGTGTTTCGCCTGTTGGCTTTTGCTTATGCCGCTATGGTGTTTTCTGCCGCTTTTGTGGTGCCGTTGGCCCAGATTGTTTTATGGGCGATCGGTCAAGCCCCCAGAGATTTGGATCGCCGTTTTATCGAAATATTCGGCCGATCCCTGTTCCTCGGAGGGGTGTCGGCCCTGCTCGTCTCGGCTTCTGCCCTTCTTCTGGTCTATGCAAGAAAGTTGAAAGGAGATCTGCTCACGCGTGTGACCGTTCGATTGTCGACGTTAGGATATGCCCTTCCCGGTTCTGTCTTAGCCGTCGGTCTTTTTATCCCGCTCATCTGGCTGGACCGAAAAATCGTCGGTTGGGCAGAGGCCCTGTTTCATCTGAAGCTCGGCTTTTTTCTAACGGGGACCCTCGTTGCCATGCTGTTAGGGTATCTCGTCCGTTTTCTTGCGGTGGCCCACGGTTCTCTCGACAGCGAGATGCGCCAGATTCCAAACAGCATGGATGAGGCAGCCAAAAGCCTTGGTTTAACCACAAAAAACCGTTTGAGAAAGGTTTATTTCCCCCTGTTGCGGGGCGGGTTGTTGACCGCCGCCACGTTGGTGTTTGTGGATGTCATGAAGGAGATGCCGATTACGTTGATGACCCGTCCTTTTGGGTGGGATACGTTGTCTGTGCGGATTTTCGAAATGACATCAGAGGGGGAATGGGAACGCGCTGCCCTGCCGGCGCTCGCCTTGATTGCGGCCGGACTCGTGCCGGTACTGTTGTTAACCAGGCTGCATTTTAGATTGGGACCTTATGGCCGGCCGGCCAGGAGAGATTATGGATAGCGTGATTGAGCTTCGGTCGATTTCCAAGACCTACCCTGGAAATGCCAGGCCGGCGGTGGCGGAAATTTCGTTTTCAGTTCATCAAGGGGAGATTATGGCGCTTTTGGGGCCGAGCGGCAGTGGAAAAACGACGTTGCTCCGCCTGATTGCCGGTTTTGAGGCCCCTGATAAGGGAGCGGTTCTTCTAAGAGGAAGAGAGGTGAGTAGCCCTGATCGTTCCTTCCCGCCCGAAAAACGGGGTATCGGAATGGTGTTCCAGGATTATGCCCTTTTCCCACATCTGACCGTGGAGGAAAATGTCGCCTTTGGGCTTGCTGGTCTTGACCGTGATGTTAGAACGAAAAAGGTACGCGACGTGATTCATCTGGTTGGCCTGACCCATTTGATGCACCGATATTCCCATGAGCTTTCCGGAGGGGAGCAGCAGCGGGCGGCCCTTGCCCGCGCATTGGCCCCGGACCCCGTGATGATCCTGTTGGATGAGCCTTTTAGCAATCTCGATCAGCATATGCGGGAAGAGATGCGCTGTGAAGTGTCGGCCATCTTGCGACGAACGGGGAGCACCGCCATCCTGGTGACGCATGATCACGATGAGGCCTTTGCCATGGCGGATAAAATTGCCGTGTTAAATCAGGGCCGTCTCGAACAGGTGGATGTCCCCGACATGATCTATCATCTTCCTGCCACCCCCTTCGTGGCGACGTTTGTGGGCCAGGCCGATTTTATTGCCGGGGTGATTCAGGAGGGGGTTGTTCGTACGGAGATCGGTTGTTTCCCCGATCCTCTTTGCTTGCCCTCAGGGACGGAGGTGGTGGTGATGATCCGCCCCGACGATATTGATCTTCTTCCGAATGAGAATGGCGTAGCGGTCGTGAAAAGCCGCTTGTTTAAGGGAGATGAGAATCTCTACGCCGTTTCGCTTTCTTCGGGGCAATCGCTCCATAGCAGCCAGCATTCCCTGACCGTCTATCCGGAAGGGGCGAAGGTTGACCTGTCGCTGAAGGTGACCCACACGGTTCTTTTTAAGTCGGGTGACGTAAAAATTTCTTGACAACAACGAAGCGGCCTGATAATATTAATTTTGATACTCATTCTCATTATCAATGTTGAGGCCAGATGAGGAGGCTATGAAGGCGGAGGATTTACTGCAGGGGCATATTGTCAGCCATCATCTGAAAATAACGAAGGAACGTAACGCCGTTCTTCGCGCCCTGATAGATGCCACGGAGACAGAGCGCCATGTGACCGCGGAAGAGCTGTATCAGAAGATGAAGAAGAAAGGCTCTCCCATCGGTTTTGCGACGGTCTATCGGACATTAAACCTGTTTTGCGAATGCAAGTTGGCGGAACAGCGGCAGTTTGGCGACGGACATGCCCGTTATGAACTGACCTACAACGTCGGCCATCATGATCACTTAATCTGCACCGAATGCCATAAAATTATTGAGTTTGAGAATCTGTTGATCGAACAACAGCAGGACAAGGTCGCCAAGAAACATCACTTTACGGTTTATAGCCATAAACTGGAGCTGTACGGTCTTTGTTCGGAGTGTAGCAAGATTCAAAACAAGGGAAAGAAGCGATAAAGCTGCGTTTAAGGTCAATCGGCGTGGCCGGGCAAAACCATTATTGGAAAAATCAAGGAGGGAAAGAGATGTTCGTTATTAGAAAGGCTTGGTTGTTGGGTGCGTGGGTGTTGATGTCTACTTCCTCGTCATGGGCCATGGAGATAGAGGGGAAGGGGGATGCCGCAGGGAAGCTGACGTGGCATGGATATGGGGAGCTGCATTATAACAGTCCGAAAGGTTCTTCCGTCCCGAAAGATGGCGATCCCGCGATTATGGATTTCCACCGGATGGTCTGGGGGTTGTCCTACCATTGGAATGACCAGATAAGTCTGCATACCGAGATTGACTTTGAGCATGCGGCCAAGGCCGACGATCTGGAGTTGGAATACGCGTATGTTGATTTCCTCCTGACCCCTGCCGTAAATCTTCGGATGGGCGCGGTTTTGATGCCGGTCGGACCGTTAAACGAGTTTCATGAGCCGCCCCTCTTCTATAGCGTGGAGCGGCCTTATGTGCAAAGAACCATTATTCCAACGACCTGGCAGGAAGGGGGTTTTGGTATTTTCGGATCGCCGCTTGACGGGGCGTTTAAATACAGGCTCTATTATGTTTCAACGCTGGATGCCTCGAACTTCACGGCCGAAGACGGTATCCGTAAGGGGCGCGGAAAGCTGAAGGAAGAGAAGTCGAATGATAAGGCGCTCACAGGCCGTATTGAGTTTGTGGCCGTTCCCGGTCTGACGTTAGGAGGTTCCGGCTATAAGGGGGGGGGTAACGTTGTGGACGTGGAGGTTTCGATTCTAGAGGGAGACTTCCGTTACCGGATCGGCGGTCTGGACATTCAAGGGACCTATGCGGCGATTGACATAGATGGAGCGCAGAAAATCACGGGCAAAACCGTCGGTTCCAAAATGGTTGGCTGGACCGGGGAGGTGGCCTATCATCTTCTTCCACACTTCTATGAAAATACGAAAAAGGACATGGTCCTCTTTGTCCGTTGGGAGGAATTTAACACACAGAAGGAAGTGGTATCCGGCGCAACCGCCGACCCGAAAAATGATCGGGAGGTGTGGACCTATGGGGTTGCCTATTATCCGGTTTCCGATATTGCCGTGAAGACCGATGTGGAAAACTGGAAAAGCGCGGCAGGGGAACGCGATCAGCGAGTCAATGTCGGTCTGGCCTATATGTTTTAGTCTTTAGCCGGTGTGGGGCAACGTAACGGTTGCCCCTTTGTTTTATGGCCGAGTTTTATAAAAGGATTCGTTATCTCATGGGGGCCCCTTTTGAGATAACCGCCTATGGCGAGGCTGCGGCCTGTTTAGAGGGGATCGATGCGGCTTTCAAGGAAATTGACCGAATTGACCGACTTATTTCCATTTTTCACCCCCAGAGCCCCATTGCGCGGATGAATCGCCTCTCTTCGGGAGGGTTCGTTCCACTGGAGCCTGAACTGCTTGGTCTGATTTCCTCGGCGATCTATTATTGGCAAGTGAGTTGCGGGGCCTTTGATATCACATCCGGCCCCTTGGTCGATCTGTGGGGGTTTGGGGTTTCGAGGAAAAAGGATGCGGCCCCATCCCGAGAAGAAATATCCGCGGCCCTTTGCCATGTCGGCTCTCAATATCTTAAGGTGCATGGGGAGGGGCTTGAATTTTTAAGAGACGGGATGAAACTCAACTTCGGGGGGATCGGTAAGGGATACGCCGTCGATTGCGCCGTGGAAAAATTAAAGGAATACGGTATTCGATGCGGGATGGTAAACTGCGGCAGCACCACGTTCTGTCTGGGGGTGCCTCCGGGCAATGCAGGCTGGCGTGTGGCCATCCGTGATCCGCGTAGCGAGAGGGGAATTTCAGCCGTCCTTCTTTGCAATCAGGCGATCGCGACATCAGGGGATTATGAGAAATGCTTCTATGACGGGGGGCGACGCGTCAGCCATCTTATTGATCCCAGAACAGGATATCCCAAAAATGGCGTCGCGAGCGTCAGCATCATCGCGGCATCGGCCATGGAGGCCGACGTCTTATCGACCGCCTTCTTTATTCTAAAAGAGGATGAGAGGAGAAATATCCTGGATGCCTTTCCCAAACTGGAGGGGTTGATTGTCGGGGAAGATCGGTCCGGAGAGATGACGTTTTCCCCCACACCGGCGTGGAGTGGAAAATGGTATGGCCGGCGCCGTTTTCTGGCGCAAGCGGCGCTTGCCCTGATCGCCCTGATCTTTCCCTTGCGCGCCCTGGCCACGACGGTTTATCTTTCGGAAGATGAGGCACTTTCTCTGATGATGCCCGGCGCCGACCGTTTCGATACGGAAGAGATTGATCTTTCTCCCGATCAATTATTGAAAGCAGAGGCGCGCACAGGGAGGCGATTCTTGGAGTCGCGCTTTCGGTTTCGGGTGGGCCGAATGGGGAAAGAGGCTGTCGGCTATGCAATGGTTCTCGATGTCATTGGGAAAGAGCGTCCCATTACCTTTCTGATCGGTATCAATCCGGAGGGGGCCATTATGGGGACGGAGGTATTAATCTATCGTGAATCGGAGGGGTCCGAAGTCCGGCATCGCCGCTTTATGGGGCAATTCCTAAAGAAGAAAAAAGACGATCCGCTTCGCCTGGGGCAAGATATCCAGCCGATCAGCGGCGCCACGCTTTCATCCCGTGCGGCGGCCTATGCGGTGAAAAAGGCGCTGTCGATTTTTGAGGTGGTCTATCAGAAAGGGAACCCCGGTTGAAGAGTTTCACAAAACCCGGAAACTGGCTCTCCGAATCCTCCTTTGAAGTTCGGTGCATCTACACCCTCTTTTTAGTATTCGCCCTGATTGGACATGCCAGTTTTATCTTGATGGCGATTTTTCGAGTGGGGCCTGGATTTCAGGAAATCGTTCGGCATTATCTAGGGGCCGAAGGGACGGAGATCGCCTTTCCAAAAGAATTTGTCGAAATTCTGGAGATCACCCATTTTCATGCCTACATCGAGGGGATTCTGCTTTTGGTCTTAACCCATCTCTTTGTGGCCATACCCCTTTCCAAACGGGTCAAAGGATGGGTGATCGGCCTCTCCTACGGGAGTACCCTCCTGGATTTGATCGCTCCATGGGCAATTCGCTACCTCTCTCCCTATGCCGCGATCGGACAGATCGCCGCATGGATCGGGATGGGAATCAGTTATCTTCCGCTCATGATAATCCCCCTTTATTTCCTCTGGAGGAAACCCCCCTCGAATTGA
>SBBT01000178.1 GCA_005239595.1 Candidatus Troglogloeales bacterium
GACCAGTACCCGCCATCTTTGCCGTCACATCGTCTAATACCAGTTTTCTTTTTTCCGGATCGGCCGCATTCACATTATAGAAAACGGCATTTCTCCCGGTATCCTTGATCTGACCGATAATCCGATCCACATTCGAAAGCGTTGATTTGCGATCCAGATGCACCCCAAAGATATCCATTCCCGCACGGGCTAGTTCCAATGCGCAAGCCTCGCCCATCCCACTGGACGCCCCTAAAATAAGGGCACCCCCCGAAAGAAAACTACTCGGCAACTGTTTTTTATCCATAAATCAACTCCTTTTTATGCGATGAATGTCGCAGTCGGTTTCAAGCCCGCTGCTACCATCTTATCAGAGATGAGCCCCACGTCAAGCCGCTCCCAAACGCCAACAGTAAAATCAACCCGCCCTCTTTGATTCTTCCATCTACTACCGCCTGATCCAACGCCAGCGGAATGGAGGCGGCAGAGGTATTCCCGTATTGATCCATATTCATTACAACTTTATCTAACCCAATTTCAAGACGCTCCGCCACCGCCTTGATAATCCGAATATTGGCTTGATGCGGAACAATAACAGACAGATCCGAAATCGAAACGTTATTTTCGGCCAACGCCTCTCGCGCCACCTCCTCTAATCTTCGCACGGCCACCTTAAAGGTTTCATTGCCCTTCATTTTGATGGTGTTCAATTTCTCCGCTAAAACCTGTTCTGACGGAGGATTCGCCGTCCCGCCCCCGGGAACCGCAATCAAATCCCAAAAAGCACCGTCGGAATGAAGCCGCGACGATAACACCCCATGTTTTCCCGATGTCGGCGCCAAAACAACCGCCCCTGCGCCATCACCAAATAAAACGCAGGTGGACCGATCATCCCAATTAACAAAACGAGACATCAAATCGGCACCAATCACCAACACCTTCTTGTATTTCCCCGACAAGATATACTGCTCCCCCACCGAGAGGGCATAAACAAATCCGGAGCAGGCTGCGGACAAATCAAACGCGGCGGCATTAGAAATGCCCAGCCGATGCAAAACCAGACAGGCGGTTGACGGAAAGAACATATCCGGCGTGGTAGTTGCTACAATCACGAGGTCTACCTCGGAAGCCAAAACCCCCGCAGCGGCCAGCGCCCGCGCTCCCGCTTTCGCCGCCATATCAGATGTTGCCTCATCCTTTGCAGCAATGTGGCGCTGCCTGACACCGGTTCGTTCGACAATCCACTTATCGGAGGTCTCGATTCTCTGCTCCAAATCGTGATTGGTCAGAATGCCCTCCGGCGCGTAGGAGCCTGTTCCAATAATTTTTGCTTTCATGTGGCTACCTAAACCGCCTCACAAAATGAAGAGCCGGCCATCTCCTCTTGAATATGACGATTAACTCCTTTTTCGAAAGATTCTTTTGCGACACGAATCGCGTTCTTAATCGCTTTGGGAGAGGATCGGCCGTGGGAAATAATACTAATGCCGTTCACCCCTAAAAGCGGCGCCCCGCCATATTCGGCATAATCAATCTTGTTCTTAAACCGCCGAAAGGCCGGCTTTAACAAAAGGCCTCCCAACCTCCCGAGGGCCGTCGCCATAATCTCTTTTTTCAAAAACTGCATGATGGCCTCTGCCAGCCCCTCAGAAACCTTTAACGCAATGTTCCCCACAAAGCCATCGCAAACCACCACATCGGCATGGCCCGCGTACAACTCTTTTCCTTCGACATTTCCGATAAAATGAACCGGTGCACTCTTCAACAATAAGAAGGCCTCTTTGGTCAACTCGTTGCCCTTGGAGTCTTCCTCTCCGATATTGAGCAGACCCACCCTTGGCTTTGCAATGCCCAGAACATCTTTTGCGTAGACATCGCCCATCACTGCAAATGCGGCCAAATGTTTCGGCTTGCAATCCACATTCGCCCCAGCGTCAATCAGAATGGAGGTTCCCTTCAGCGTGGGAAGCATGGTTGCAATGGCAGGGCGGTCAATGCCGGGGATGGCCCCCAGAATGAAAAACGCAGCGGCCATACTCGCGCCGCTATTGCCCGCGCTAATCACCGCACTAGCTTCGCCGGTTTTGACCTTCTCGGTTGCCACACAAATCGAGGCATCTTTTTTTCTACGAATATTAAGAGGGGATTCCCCCATTTCGATTCGGGTGGGGGTATGAACAATTGAAATTGCGGGAGGTGTTTTTCCATACGCGGAAAGTGCTGCCCTAATCGCCGTCTCGTCTCCGACGAGAATAATCTCAACGCCAAAGGCCTCGCACGCGTCGAGCGCCCCTTTAACCTCCGAGAAAGGGGCATCGTCTCCGCCCATTGCATCTACTGCAATCTTCACGAAGCGGCTTTTCCTTTCACCTCCACGACTTCTCGTCCGTTATAGTACCCGCAGGACAGACAGGCGTAATGAGGCCGTTTCGGCTCATTGCATTGCGAGCAAAGAACCACTGTCGGGACGGCCAGCTTATAATGTGTTCTTCTTTTGTCTCGCCGTGCCTTCGAAATTTTGTGTTTTGGATTCGCCATTGTTTCTCCTTTGTATTAACTCTCTTATCCCTCTCCCTTCCCCTCCCCC
>SBBT01000060.1 GCA_005239595.1 Candidatus Troglogloeales bacterium
GCCTTGGTGAATGTTCTCAAAAGCTATACTCCTATCTCTCGATCGCCACAAAACGAAGCGCCGACTGTAAAACCAACGGAGGATTCTTCACAGTTCTTTCCCATCGGGTTGCTTTGTGTGGATGATTTTTATCCGCGTTCACCCCAAGATCCTCCATCCAAAATCACCGTTTTGGAGGAATTCCCAGAAATTGCCAGGGCAGGATTTAATGTGATTCGCGTCAGTCGATTCGATTTCGATGGAATTACTCCGGATGGAACTCCTCCGGAGTGGGGCAATACGGATGAGAACGCTCGGGTTCTTCTTGATGCCGCTCAAAGATCAGGCATAAAGGTGCTGATGGGGTTGTCATACGCGGATTGGTCACCGGGGAGAACCCTCTCGAACGACCAGCTCAATTTTATTCTCAGGCGTGTTCGCGCGCTCAAGGATCACCCTGCGCTCTTCGGCTGGGTCCTCAATGATGATACGCCGCAGGGAGGGATTCAACCGGAGGGTCAACCACTTGAGCCGGATCCTGGGAAACTCCGAAAAATTAGGCGGGCCATTAAAGCAGTCGATCCCCGCCACCCACTTACCATTGGTCTTCCCGGAGCGGTTGATCACAATTACGAGTATCGCGATATTGCGGATATCTATGAGCCGGACAATTTTCCTGTTGGTTTTGAAGTGATTCCTCCTGATCTTCCTCAGGAGTGGGAGATGCATCTCGAGGATGTGGGAAAATTCATTGATCAAATTTATAAAGTGATTGGCCCGAATCAAAAAGTCATCCCTAGCATCCAAATCTACAATTTAGCGAACGATTCTCTTACTTGGGGGGGGCCGCCGGGTGATCCGAATCGCATGCCGGACAATTTAGGGCGCTACCCCACACGGGCGGAGATGCGTTTTATGGCCTACAATGCGCTCATCCACAAGTCACAGGGAGTTTTCTTCAATTGTTATCGATGGAACTATAAGGCCTACGGCAGAGATGACGGGGAAGGCGGTGATGACGTAAGTCCTCGCGAGAATCCGAGTCAGTGGGCAGCCGTGGCAAGTGTTGCCAGCGAACTGAAGTCAATGGCTCCCATATTCCTTGCCCCGGATGCGAACAAAAACATGGCCATAAAACCTGGCCCCGCAGGCATAGAATTCCTTCTCAAGGATTATAAAGATAAATTATATCTGATTGCTGCAAATCCTTCGAAGGAGAAAAAAACGGCCGTATTTACCCTATCACAACCGGTTACGGCGATTAAGGTGTTGAACGAAGCAAGATCCATTACGCCCAAAGGCGGTTCATTTACAGATCTGTTTGACGCCTACGGGGTTCATTGTTATGAGATCACAGGCGCGGCCGGAAAATAAACTCAAAAAGCGATTCTTACTCTATGAAACTGTAGGAGAGACTGTTCATATGAATATATCGACTTATCTAAGAAGGACTTGGGTAATGCTCTTTGGCATTTCGCTTCTGGGAATAAACACATGGGCTGCAAAAGCCTATGAGGATTCTCCTTCCTTCTTCCCAATAGGGCTCGAGGCTGTTGAAGATCCCCGTGATTTCCCTGAGATTGCCGCAGCAGGTTTCAACCTCGTCCATGGTTACCGATTCGAGGGGGCATACGAGAAATACCCGAATACGAACAGGTCGGCTCGGGCTTACCTTGACGCTGCGCAAAAGGCAGGCCTTCGTGTGCTGATGGGACTAGAGCTTTACCTGGATAATAAGACACCCAGGGAAAAAGAGCTTGCGCATATCAAGGAGCGAGTCCTTGCACTTAAGGATCATCCCGTTCTCTTTGGCTGGAAGCTTTACGACGAGCCGGCAGAGCAGGACCCGCCTGTTTCTTCTAAAAACCTTCAATGGGCATACCAAACGGTCAAACAGTTTGATCCTATTCACCCCACAACCATCTCGACGGCTGATGAAGCGGATGAGAAATATGCTCCCTATGCCGCCGCCGCAGATATTCTCATACCAGACCACTTGCCCATCGGACTCACTGCGGATAGTACTCCTCCAGATATTGCGCAGTATATTGATGCCCCTGTTCGTGTCTGGGTACCTAAAGGTAAGGTGGTGATCGCTAGCATCCAGGTGTACAACCTTGCCAAGGATACACTCATGGTGGGCAATCCACCTACTCTAGAAGGCCGGGTAATCCTGACACACGGTCGTTATCCGACGTACGAGGAAATTCGCTTTATGGCGTACTATGCGATCATGCTGGAATCAAAAGGGGTCTTCCTTAATTGCTATCGGTACACGTATGACGCGTTTGAAGGGGATAAGGGAGATGATGTCAGTCGCAAGAATAATCCCTCCCAGTGGGCAAGAATCTCGAGGGTGTCCTCTGAGTTGAAGTCGTTGATCCCCATCTTATCGGCTCCCACACAGGATCGAAAAAAAGCCGGCGTGGAAATCGAGGATGATACCTCGATTGATATGATGGTCAAACAACATCAAGGGAAGACTTACCTCGTGACGGTGAACTGGTCGCCCGATCCTGTCGAGGTGGAGATTGGATTGGCCTCGGACCGATTCCCCAACCCACACATCGCGTTCCTTCCTGGAGGGCGGCGCATCTCGTTTGATAGGGGGTCCTTTAACGATCGGTGGAGCGGCTACGATGTTCGCATCTATGAGATCGCAGTAAGGAGGCCGTAGGCATGAAGATTTCCGCTGTCCTATTCGGGATCTCTTTGCACTCTGTCTGTACGCCCGGGTTTTGAAGCGAGACCACGAGGGAACGCAACATACATGCCCATCGAGCAGACGTGCAAAAACGGCACGGCGCTCAAGGGCGGCGTTGGGCGGCTAAGGATTCAGAGGTCGTCAATAGCCGTCGCCTTGTCAAGTGGGAATTGGTCTCCCCTCGGTCATGTTCGATGACGACTTGGCGGGTAACATCAACAAGATTTTAGAGAAAGTCTAGAGCCATGCATACGATACTTGGCGCTAATGGCATCATTGCTCGAGAGCTTTCGCGAGCAATGGCCGCGCGTAATGCGCAATGTAATTAACGCCTGCAAGAAGCATGGCGCAAGCCTTGTGTTTTTCGACAACGTTTATGCCTATGGCCGAGTGGACGGCATGATGACGGAGGATACGCCGTTCAACCAATCAGCAAAAAGGGCGAAGTCAGGGCAAAGATTGCAACGATGCTGCTTGATGAAATGCGTAATGGAAATCTGCAGGCGATGATCGTGCGTTCGGCTGATTTCTACGGTCCTGGCGCAGTACAAAGCTTTCCACATGCTACTGTGTTTGAGCGCTTCAAGGGCTGGAGAGGCGCCTCATTGGATAGGCAACCCGAATACCGAGCGCACCTTTACGTTTACGCCAGACGCCGGCCATACAGTCGCTGTGTTGGGAAGATTATCGGAGGCATACAGCCAAACGTGGCACCTGCCAACCACTAAGGAGCCGCTTACGGGGGCGGACTTCGTACGTTTGGCATGCGATCTAGCAGGACAACCCTTCAAGCTGCAAGTCGCCCCCCGTTGGATGCTGAAGCTCATGGGCATTTTCATGCCAGCGCTTCGTGAAAATGAGGAAATGATGTACCAGTTTGAGTATGACGATCACTTCAACAGCAGCAAGATTGAATCCGCATTTACTGGCTTTCGCATAGAGTAAAAAGTTTTTCAGGCGGCCTTCCTTTCAAGTTGAACGGTTGTGATTTCCTCTCCGTCTCGATACTGTCTCCCTTTGTATACCCCTTCTAACTTCTCAACCCCTTTTAGGATATTGAACCGTTTCTCTGCCACGCGCAATAAC
>SBBT01000180.1 GCA_005239595.1 Candidatus Troglogloeales bacterium
GCCTATAGGCCGCTTTCAAGGAGATCCTGTCAATAGGTGTGTAAAAATTTCATCACCCGTTATTCCGTATCCGTCTTTTTTGCTCCGTAAGCCACCGGTAACGGGCCCGCGGCCACGAGTTTTTTTAAGCGAGAATCAATTCTTAAATTAAGACCTTCCAACGTCCTCGCCCCAAGCAGAAGCATATCCCCTTCTTCACCAAAGACGACCTCGTCGATTGTAAAAGTTCCCTCCACCCTGATGATCGCGAATCCGACACTTCTCGTTACCTTTTGACCATTTGCCATCATAAATACCAAATCTTTTTTTTCACGAACAACAACTATTTTATGAAGCATTTCGCCCGGAATCCAAGTGTATTCACTCCCTGTATCAACCAGCACCTTTGGTATCGAAATCGACTTTTTTCTATCAATATGATTTTCAATAACACATTTTACGTAGAACGTACCCATGACCCCCCTTTTTACATTACAACAATCCCCTAACCCCCTTTCCTAAGGGGGAATTGCCATCAGGCCGCAATCCTTTCAGCTTGAACGCTCATCCTAATGCCTGTTTCAGAAGAATACTACAAAAGGCACGAAAATCGTCCAAACGCTCCCGAAGGATCGCCTCCACAATGTCCATGTCCAATTTCCGGTAATCATGCACCGCAATATTTCGAAACCCCACCATCGCCTGCAAACGATTGCTTAAATCCGATGAGATGATTTCTTTTGCCTGCAACATTCGAAACGCCTCCCGACTTTCTTGTGGAACCCCCAGTCGATACAGGCGAACAAGATGCATTGCCGCATCAATCGATGCCTCACATATCCGTTGCAAGTTCAGCACAATCGAGTCCTGTCGCGTGTAATTTGTTGCGAACTCGCCCTCTCTCCCCTTATATTCTTCTTCAATACGGCCCAAACAACGCTCGATTATCGCGACTTTATTTACTAAAATATCATCGGCCATACACGCTGCCTTTGTGTTTAATATCTTCAAGAATGCCTCTTCTCTCTTCGCTTAGCCTCGCGTAGGACGAAAATGCGTTATCCTCAAAACGACCCACCTGATTTTCATCGGCACAATAAAGCCGCTTTCCATGCGCAACGATCTGTAATCGCATGACCGTTGACGCCAGAAAAAGGTCAACCAAGTCCACATCACGACCTGCTATTTGAGCGATGCTTTGGGCTGCGTTCCACCGCATAACGGAACCAAGCGGGCCGGTGGACAAAACAGCCAAATCCAGATCGCTTTCTGGATGTTCATCCGCTGTACCGAAACTTCCAAACCGATAGATAGCCAACGTGTCAGGGAAGGAAGACAAAAGATGATGAACAATACCGTCCTCTTCTAATCCTTGCGCAAACTTAGGTTTGAGCCACTCATCCAATGCTTTCCCTCACTCCCGGGTCAGATATAGAAATCTGACCGGACCGAAGTTGCTTGATCTTTTCTTCGTCCTCGTCTACATAGGTCACTTTTACCAAAAACCCGGAAGACAGGCGCCGGTCGCCAACCCCCCATCGTTCCCAATAAAGTGGAAGGCATCCAAATTCAATTTACGATAGTTGTGTACCGTAATATTTCGATAACCGATTTATCGCTTAAATTGCAGGTATCGTTTAAACAGCTCGATCTTTTCTCTATGGGCTGGATCAGTAGCCGTCTTTTCTTTGTATCCCATAATAAATGCCGAAAATATTGAGAAGAAAAAACCGGTTAGGGTCGCCAGAATAACCATCTGTATCCTTTTCGGTCTAAACCTTCTCTCCGGAGGGACTGCTCTGGCGATCACTTGTATGAGCGCAGCATCTCTCGCCTCATCAAGTTTTGCCATTTCATATTGTTTCGTTAAAAGTTCATAGATGGACTCATTGAACTTTAAATTCCTCAACTTTCTCATATACTCCGTACCGACCCCAGGCATTCTTCCGGTTGGCATAAAAGGGTCGTGGCCGCTTCCTACTTTTGTCTCAAGCCCGCTTACCCCCGCTTTAAGTCCTTTTAACTCGTCCTCAACCTTCTGAAAATCGGGATTTTGAGGCGTGGTGTAGGTGCTCATGACCTTAAGCTGCACCTCTTTCGCAACAATCTGCGCCCTTAAATTCGCGATCCCTTCAATCACAGCCTTTGCCTGATCATCAATCTTTAGCGCCCCTGTCTTCTCTTGAAATCCTTTAATCTCATCTTCGGCCCTAATCAGGGAAACTTTGGTCTCTTTTAACTGTTCTTCAAAGAAGAGCCTCTTCTGTGCCGCTTCCGTCACGGCAAGCCCTCGGGTGAGGTTCTTGAGTTCTTGTACAAACGCATTGGCCATTTCAGAAGCCCGCATCGGATCCTTGTCTTCAACGCCAATCGTCATAATTCCACTCTTTTTATCACCCTGCGCCTTCAGAGCTCCAAGAAGAGAGTTCCTGGCTTGCTCACGATGTTTGACTTTATAGACTTCCAGTAAATGAAATTTGTCGATCATGTTGTCGAGAACGGGCCTGCTTTTAAGCAATCCTACATAAAGATCGGTTGGTGTACTAATGCCAAGGACACTTCCGGCCAAACCTGCAACCCCACTTAACTGGCCTACCATCTGCGTCGCTATGCTCGAATTTCCTTGTTGGGGCGGAAGAATCCATGTTTCAGCCTTGTAAATTGGAGGGAGGATAAGGCTAATAATCGCAGCCATTATGCCCGCGCCC
>SBBT01000136.1 GCA_005239595.1 Candidatus Troglogloeales bacterium
GGAATTGATATAGACAATGCCAGTAGGAAAATCTTACTAAAACAGCTATCCATTAATAAACTTCCATTTCAACAAGAAATTCTAACGGCATAAATCACGCTAAAAACTGCGAGAGGATGGCTCTCGCGACGAGGATTTCATATTAAGAAGAGTCTTAATCCCCTTCAACGGATCGGCTGGCATGTCAAACGACAGTCTGGCTCACACAAGACACTTTCAAAAGAGGGCTGGCCTGATAAGGTGAAGATAAAAATGGCTTCCTGTTCAAGGCAGCCTAAACGAAATAGGCGAAGGCGTTTGTTCCTTGTTTGTAACCCTTACAAATGACCCAAAAGCATATCATCGCAAAGATCAGTCCTCCTCGTGCAGCCGATGCTTATCCGCGGACACGGCTCTTCAAATTACTGGATCAATCGAGGGGGCATCCGGTTACATGGATTTCGGGCCCACCCGGGGCCGGTAAGACCACACTGATCGCAAGCTACCTTTCAAAAGAAAAGCAGCCCCAGATATGGTATCAGGTTGACGGTGGCGATAGGGACGTTGCCACCTTCTTTTCCTATCTACGTACAGCAGTCGGAAGAGCCACTCGGCGAAAACACCCCAATCTGCCCCTCCTCACCCCTGAGTATTTAGATGTGCCTGCCTTTACACGGGACTTTTTTAGAAAGGTGTGGCAACGACTTTCCTATCCCGTCACTCTTATCTTTGATAATTATCACGAGCTTGGCGAAGAGGCCCCCCTTCATGATCTGATCCAACTCGGACTAAACCAGATTCCTAAGGGGAGCCGGGTGATCTTTATCAGCCGACATGAGCCCCCTGCTGCCTTTGCACGTCTACAGGCAAACCAGACAATGACGGTAATAAGCGGAAACGATTTGGAGTTTACCCATAAAGAAACAAAGGGGCTGATCGAATTCCTTAAAAAAGGGGGCAAGATTCCCAAAAAGACACTGGAGGCATTACACAAGCAAACAAAGGGTTGGGCGGCAGGGATCATACTCATGCTGGATCAAATCCATGCTGGAGGGAAGATATCTCTTGCATCCATGCCCGTTACCGGGAATAAAACGTATGCGGTGATGTTTGATTATTTTCTAAAGGAAGTGTTGTCGCGGATGCCGGAAGCGGTTGCCAACTTTCTATTGAGAACCGCTTTTCTTCCTGCGCTGACCGCTTCGATGGCCCGTTCGGTTACCGAAACCAAAGCCGGTTTTGCCGAGAAGACACTTCGCGATCTTTCCCGGCAACATTTTTTTATCGCCCTTTATCCAGATGGCCTCTATCGGTACCATGATCTTTTCCGGGCCTTTCTTATTGCCAGGGCACTCAAGACATTTGCACCCAATAATCTGACTCAAGCCCGTTTATCCGCTGCTCGGGTATTAGAGGGCGTCGGACGGTTTGAAGAAGCAATCGGATTACTCCGTGAGGAAAACCGCTTTTCTGAAATGATCCCGATCATCCTAAAGTATGCCCCCTCTATGTTTATCCAGGGAAGATACACGACACTTATCGATTGGATTAGCTTCCTCCCGGAGGAGATGTCGTGTGCGGATCCCTGGCTTTTATACTGGTGGGGGTCCGGCTGCCGGCCTTTTAACCTTATGAAAAGCCGGGAGTTGTTTATAAAGTCGTATCAATTGTTTGAAAATCAGATCGAAGATACCAGCGTATCAGCGGGCCGTTTTTCTTCCTGGTGTGGGATTATGGAGACCTTTTTTTATGAGATGGGCGATTTTAGAAGAACCGACCCCTGGACAGCCCTGATGGAAAAGAAACTGTCTCAACAACAGAAATTCCCCAGTGTTGAGATTGAAGCGCGCGTGGTCGCAAATATGGTCTATGCCCTCACAATGAGACAGCCCGATCATCCCAAAATCGGAAAATGGGTAGACCGATCCCTCGATCTAATGAACGAGGTTGACCAGCCAAATATCAAGATGTTGGCCCTCAACGGTGCGGCCCTTTACTACTATTTTGTTGGAGATTTAGCAAACATGGAACAAATACTTGGCTGGTTCAAAAACGACAAGAATACAAGCCATTCCTCTCCTACTGAAGTTATTGTATACCATGTCCTGCAGGCGGCGTATTACACCGCTTGCAATGCGCAAGAGCGTTGCATCGAATCTGTTGAAAAGGGCCTCGCGCTTAGCGAAAAAACGGGTGTCCATGTCATGGATTTTCAGCTCTTGATTTTAGGTATAGAAGCCGCTTTGGTCACAAGTGATTTTGAAACAGAAGCAAGGTTTCATAAAGGAATCGAGGCTCTGTTCTCAGAGGCCCAAGTCCTATTTGCCTCACAGTATTATGATGTTGTGGCCTGGAAGGCCTGGTTAATAAACGACCTGCCGAAGGCCATTGAGTCTGCCCGAAAGAGTGTGGAGTTGGCGGTACAGGCGGGTGCCCCTTCTTTTGAGACCCTGAGCAGGCTTGGACTGGTACAGGTGCTTCTCAGTCAGAAGAGCCTATCGGAGATTCCTTCCCATTTAAAAAAAATCAACATCTTTGCCAGAGGAGTGAAGGACACCCTTTTGTTTCCGATATCTCTTCTTTTAAGTGCGCAACTGAAATTGGCAAAAGGGTACGAGAAGGAAACAATAGAACTCTTAAAGAAGGCGTTTTGTTTAGTCAAAAAATCTGGGCATCTTTTTCCCCCGTGGTGGAATGCGAAAGCGATGGCGGACTTTTGTATGATGGCTCTTGAGCAGGGAATTGAAGTGGAACTGGTGCAGAGCCTGATTAAAAAGCATCATATTGACCCGGACTCTCCGCCAATCGAGATTGAAAACTGGCCCTGGCCTATCCGGATTTACACGTTGGGTCAGACCACGATCCTGAAGGAAAGCAAGCCTATTCAATTTAAAAGGAAACCCCAAAAGAGGCCACTCGAGTTGCTCTATACCCTAATCTCAAAAGGTCGTCACGGAGTAAAGGATGATGAGCTGATCGATTTGTTTTGGAAGAGCAGTGACGGAGACCGTGCCAAATCGGCATTAGAAATAACGGTTAAACGCCTGCGCGATCTTCTAGGACAAAAAGAGGCGATACAGTTACAGGGAGGGCGGTATAAACTTTCCGAGCGGCATTGCTGGGTGGATGCATGGGCTTTTGAACGGCTTTTGAAGAAGATCGACATGACACTCAAGCAAAAATGTACAAATAAGCAGGTTGATGCCCTCACCGAAAAATTTCATGCCTTGTATAAAGGGAAGTTCATCTTTGGAAAAGACTCTTCTAGGGAAAACTCTTCACCCATTAAGCTCTATTGTAAACATTTACATGACCAATATCTGCTCTATGTCATAAAACTGGGCCGTTACTGGGAGAGTGCCGGGGATTGGGAAAAGGCAAAGACCTGTTACCAAATAGGAATAGACCACACCCCTCCTCCAGAAACGCTGAACGAGCATGAAAAGCTAATCCAGCGTGAAAAGCTGATCCAGCGACTTATGACGGTGTACCAGAAATTGGATCAAGACCTTGAGGCAATGGCCGTTTATAAACAATTTGAAAAGGATCTCCAGCCATTGGAGGTTGAACCTTCTCGCGGAACGCAACATATCTATCGTTCCCTTCGACCCCATTATTAAGGGCAGATTCCAACGTGTCCTTCCCTTACAGTAAAGCGATACGATAGCCCTTCACAAAGAATAACGTCCCGCATAACGTAAAGACGGATACCCCGTCTGCTCATCTCCATGACGATAAAACCAAGCTCCACTTTTTAGACGCTATCTGTAGGTTATCTGTAGGCTGCGCATATGCTCTCTTCCTGTATAGTGGGTTTCGATTTACAAGAAGAGAAGTAGTTAAACACAGACCCTATCAAAAAATAAGGAGGAAAGAATCATGAACGTAATGCATTGTGGAATGAAAATGAAAAAGATCGGATATACGGGTGTTCTGTTATTAACCGTCTTTACTTTATTTGCATCGGCAGCACTGACAAACAATGCCTATGCAGGAAGCCTTAATCTCGTGTTCGGAGAGAAATCACTCGATAAAGACGATTGGGAACCGCTCGAATCACAGAGCGAGTTTGGGATTATTTACGAATTCAGCAAGCCGGAGGAAAGATCCGTGGCTGTCGTGGTGTCTCTTCTACGTTCAAAAGACAGTATGACGGAAACAGAAACGTTTGACGACTCCGTCATCGATTTTACAACCACTGCGGAAACAACGGAGTTGGGCATCGGTGCAAGAAAATATTTTACTGAAAACCGTGCGAGGCCCTTTGTCGAAGGAGGACTGGCATATGTTCTTGCCGATGTTAGCGTGGAGGGTACGGTTGTGAGTACAAGTCCTGGTACTACAGTATTTCCTGTAATCATTGAGGAGAGCATTGATCCTGCCGTCGGATTTTGGTTTGGCATTGGTCTGGACGTTAAGGTGGGGGAAGCATGGAGTGTTGGTCTTTTGGGCCGCCTTACCAATGCGAATGGGACATTCAGCAACGAAGGCGAAGAAATAAAGATAGGGGGAACGCATCTTGCCGTCTTTACAGCTTACCATTTCGGAAAGTAGGTTTAGTAATCTGTCCAAACCCCCAGGAAAGGAAAGGGCCGTTATGTTGCGAGATAAAAGAGCCATCTTGTTTTCAAAAACGGTATTGAGTCTTATCCTCCTACTGGTCATCAGCGGATGCGCAAGGGGTGGAGGAACAGACCCAAAACAAGACGGAACACCGCCAACACAAGGTGAAAGCGCCTCCTCTATTGGCCCTTCGGGTGGAACCGTTACAAGCTCTGATAGCAAGGCGAAAGTGGTTATTCCGCCGGACGCCCTGGCAACGGCGACCGAGATTACTGTGGCGCCGGTTGCCTCGCCTGCCTCCTGTTTTATTGCAGGGTCTGCCTATAACTTTGGGCCTTCGGGGACGACCTTCAGTCCGTCCGCCACGGTTATCTTGAACTATGACCCCGCAACACTCCCGGCAGAAACAGACGTCTCCTCTCTGCAACTGGCGCAGGAAGTGGATGGCTCCTGCGAACCGGTTTCGGGTTCATCTGTGGAAACCAACAGCCAACAGGTGAGCGGCCCGGTTGCCCATTTTAGTGTTTATGGGATTATCGTGGAAACCGTACCATCGCCGCCGCCCGCGCCGCTTCCTTCCGCGCCGATCGGGGTTTCTGCGACCGCGGGAGATCAACAAGTGACGGTATCTTGGGATGCGGTTCCCGGGGCCACTTCCTATAATCTCTATATGGCCTTCACGGTTGGCGTTACCAAAACAACCTATCCGTCTCTTCCGGGAGGGATGCAGCATACGCATGTCTCACCTCCCTACACCCACACCGGGCTTATCAACGGCACAACTTACTATTTTGTTGTAACGGCGGTGGATGCCGCGGGTGAAAGCGCGGAATCCGTCGAGGTATCGGCAACGCCGGTTGCCGTTGAGATCGTACCTCCTCCC
>SBBT01000140.1 GCA_005239595.1 Candidatus Troglogloeales bacterium
GGACTGTCCGTCCCGGTGAAGGGAACGTTTCAGAGCTTCAGGTGGACGCGGCCCTCCCCATTGAAGAATGGGGTCTTTCCTCTCTCAATGGAAAAAGGTTTACAGGAAAGCTAAACTTTCAAGGTCGCATGGCTGGCCCCTTTCCTCACCTAAAAGTGGCGGGTATCGCATCTCTCCCGCACCTCTTTTCAAATGGCATTGATATCGGGGGGCTGCGCGCCAACCTGTCCTACCAGAACGGAAATGTCTCGCTATCCTCACTATCGGGAACGCTTTTCTCGGGGACATTTTCAGGAAGTGCCGAAGGAGGCCGCACGGAAGGAATCCTTTCATACCAACTCACGTTGGGATATCGAAAGGTCTCGCTAGAGCAGATCAGACAGGGTTTTTTCTCTACCGAAGCCTCTCCCTCCCTAGAAGGGATTTTTTCAGACGGCTATCTCTCCCTTTCCGGGAAAGGGGCCGATGAAATGATTGCGGAAAGCCGGATGGAAGCAAAGCGACTTTCCCCCGGCGCGGCTGCTCCCGCACTCCTCCAAAACAGGGCAGACAAGTTAATCTCTCTCTTCGAAGAGGGAGGCATCTTGCTAAGATGGTCGGGCCACCGTCTCAGTGTTGACCAGGGGATAGTGCGATTTCCCGACACCACCGCAACCTTTGAAGGGAGTTGGGATCAGGATGCGGGGTTTCTGATCAAGACCGATCTTACAAGCAAGGCTGTTGAAAAAATTACAAGCCCGCTCGACTTCTCTCTCGCAGGGAGGCTTAAGATGGAAGGAACGCTAACAGGATTCACCGAACGCCCCATAATCACCGGCCGTCTTCTTCTTGATGCATGGTCTTTTCGGAACCAACCCTTCGGGACGTTACAGACAAAGTTCCTTTATCAGGATAAAACCATCACCTTCCAACAAGGGCATGTAAAGGCAAAAGATGCCGGCAGGAAAAATATCCGGCTTGCCGGGAATGCGGCCCCTCCGCGTTTTGCTATGCTATTTCATGACAGCCCCCTTTTGAACCCCTTGCGGACCGCGGCAGCGATGCGGCAGAAACTGCCTCCCTACCGGTTTGAAGGGAGTTTTCATTTTTCCGACCCGAAAGAGCCGTTCTTTGAATTCAAAACAGAGGTTGCATCCGCCCCGCCGCAAGATATTCTCTCGCTGTTTAAATTCAAGAAGCCAATTGCCATTTACACAACGGCAACCGGCCGACTTGCGATAAAAGGAACGCCTCACGCCTTCTCGGTACATGGCCCCTTAACGCTCGGCCCGGGCACCCTATACCGAGAACCGTTCAGCCGGGGCAGGCTCATCCTGACGGTTACCGAAAAAGAGGTCTTGTTCCGAAAGGTCTTCCTTGAACGAGGGGGTAGCCGCGCGAAAGGCGAAGGGGCTATTCAATATCAAGGGACTTTTCAGATCAACGTAAAAGGAGAGGGGATTCACCTGAAGGATACCGACTTTTTTGGGTCTCGTCTCCCCGGCCTCTCTGGAAATGGGGCAATCGAGGTTTTAGGCAAGGGTCGTTTTGGAGCGCCTAAATTAACAGTCCAGGCCGTATTGCATAACGTCCGATTCGGCGAGATCGACGGGGGAGAGGGAACCATTCGAACAGAGTGGCGGGGCAACGCTATCACATTAATCTGCGACTTCCCAAAAAGAGAGCTCTTTTTTAAAGGGGCGCTTCAAATGACCGACTTATATCCTTTCTCATTTGAGTCGACGTTCGTTAAGCTTCGCGCCGATTCTTTGCTACCCCAAAAAGCGTTAAAAGGGAAAACTATCCTTTCATCTCTAGACAGGACATCAAGAAGCAACGCCGCCGTACGCGTCAGCCTAACGGGAAAGGCGGATGGCGATGGGAATCTCTCGCAACCTGACCGGATCAATCTTACCGGCTCCATTATCGAACTTCTCGCCGATCTGGAAGGTTATCCGATTACAAACGATGGACCGATCTCCTTTTATTCTAAAAAAGGGGTCTTTACGATTGGAAAAGTACGGTTGAAAGGCAAAAACACCGCCCTGGAGATGGGGGGGACATTCATTCCCAATAAGGTTTTTGACCTTTTTCTACAGGGCGAAGCGGATTTAAACCTGATCCGATTTTTCACAAAAGAAGGGGTCGTCGGATCGGGGAAAGCGGTCATGAATCTCACGATTTCGGATCGGTGGAACGACCCGAGTATTCGAGGCGAATTCATCATCCGGGACGGGACCATTAGATTGCGCACCCAGTCAATTCATATTGCCTCCTTGCATGCCCTCTTTAACGAACGGCATTTGATCTTAGACTCCTTTGAAGGGACGATCGGAACAGGCCGGTTTCACGCGAGCGGAAAGGGCGACTTTTCGGAATTTAAAATGGCGCACTTCGGATTCCTGCTTGAGCTTGACGATGTAAGGCTCGGTTTTATGCCGGATCTCTTGCTTGATGTAACCGGAGATCTCCTTCTTTACGGAGATGGAAAGGTAGCCGCCCTCAAGGGAGATTTGATCGTGGTAAAGGGCTCCTATGAAAAAAAGGTTGACCTGGAGGCCATCCTGGCGCTTGCAAAAAAAACAGAGGAAGGCCTCTCAATGGAAATCCCCGTGATCGGTGCGACAGAACTAAACGTCCATCTATCCGGGAAAGAAAATATCTGGATCAACAACAATGTGGCGAAAATTCCATTGGAAGTGGACCTCTTTTTAAAAGGGGTCATCAACAGCCCCCTTTTGATCGGGCATATCGGGGCCTCTAAGGGAAACATCTACTTTTTAGGAAACGATTTTAAAGTTACATCCGGCACTATAGAGTTTCTAAATTTGCAGAAGATTCATCCCACATTCAACATTAAGGGTAAGACCAAAATCAGGAATGACACCACAGGTTCCGATTACGCGGTCGATCTTAACGTATCCGGCACCCTTTCGCAGTTTGGCGTAAATGTGGTCTCTTCTCCGCCTCTTCCGGAAAAAGAGATTTTAGCCATGCTGACCGGTCAAGCGGTCTCTTTGGTCGCAGCGGAAACATTGACCGCGCCGATCAGGAAATTAACCGGCGTGGATCGTATTCAGGTTGCCCCATACAGCACCGGCACAAAATCATCAGGGGGCGCGCGGGTAACCGCCGAAAAGCATCTCCTGGGTGATCGCTTGCGGGTGACCACCACCTTCGACCCCGCCGAAGAACAGCAAATACGCATGATTTATGAAGTAACTGACAAGGTCTCTCTCATCGGAGAAAAGGATGAAAAAGGACAGATAGGGGGTGACATCCGATTCCGATTCGAATTTCGTTAATACTGATTCTGCTGGTTTTCCCCACCCTCCTTTCAGCCTCCGAATGGGAAGGGAAGGTCATACGCCGGGTAACGATTGATCCAAGAGAAGGCCTGATCGAGTCCGATCTCGTCCAGGAGATTGATATCTACCCGGGAGATTTCTACCAGACGCGGGAAATCCGGCTTGCGGTGGATCGTCTCTATCGGACTGGGAAATACAAAGATATCCAGGTGGAGGTAACCCCCCTATCGGGAGAAGGGGTCGCCGTACGTTTTGTGCTGGTTGAAAAAAGGAGCTTCGATGCGCTTGAACTCTCCGGGAATTACATCGTTTCCGACAAAGAGATTCTTGAGGCAGTGACCCTAAAACCGGGAGACGAATTTACAGAGACCCGTTGGGAGGAGACGTTATCGGAAATCGCAGCGCTCTACCGCAGAAAGGGGTATTTCAACGCAACATTGACCTCCCGATTGAAACACGCCTCTTCCGACCGCAGAAAGGTTTTAGGCCTCCTTCATCTTAAAGAAGGCGGACGCACAAAAATAGGGGCTGTCCGCTTTGAGGGGGAGACGCGCTTCTCCCATCTTTCCCTCATCCTTACAATTCGGTCTCGGCCGGGGGAATATTATAATGCCGCGTTGGTCGAGAACGATATCAGGCGACTTATAAAGTTCTATGAAAAGGCCGGCTACCTGAAAGTGACGGTTAGACCGCCTACCCTGGAATTTATAAAAGAGACCAATGAGGTTAAAGTGGCCTTTTCTATAGAGCCGTCCGATCAAGTAACGCTTATCTTTCATGGGAAAGGACCGATCCCTCAAAAAAACCTGGAGCGGCTTGTTCTTGTTAAGACGGCACGCAGTGATGACGGAGAGGTACTGGAGGCATCCGCGCGACAGTTGGAGGCGTTCTATCACAACAAGGGCTATCCTTTCGCCAAAGTCACCGTCAGTATTGAAAAAACACCCGGGCACTCGACGATTGCTTTTAATATTGAAAGGGGTGCGCGGGTTCAAATCCGTCGCATCAGGTTTCAGGGAAACCAGGCCTTCAGCGGATCAGCACTGGGGAAAATGATTCGGTCAAAAGAAAGCGGCCTTTTCGGACGGAATGACTACCTCGAAGAACAACTCAAAGAAGACACGGCCATCCTGATGCAGTTTTACGAAAAAGAAGGTTTTCGCGATGTGAAAATAGAGCCGACCACCGACGTAAATTCATCAGACAGATCGGTCGACATCATTTTTACCATCGAAGAAGGAAGCCGCATCCGGATCGGCCAAGTGGCATTCAAGGGGAATGACACCCTCTCGGAGGGACTCCTTAGGGAGGGCTTGTCGATCCGTCCAGAAATGCCATTCAACAATACGCTTGTGAGAGAGGGGACGCGCCAGATTCTTTTGGCCTATTCTAAAGAAGGGTATCTCTATGCGACGGTCAGTCCGGCAATTATCTTTCATGAAGACAAGGCAAATGTCACCTATACCGTTTCCGAAGGGGAACAAATTCGCATAGGACCGATCCAACTTGTCGGAAATCGCCGAACCAGGGATGCCATTATTTTCAGGGAGCTTCGCTTTCAGGAAGGAGACTTCTACAACCCCGAGGCGATTCTAGAGAGCCAACGTCGGCTCTATCGGACCCAGCTCTTCTCATCCGTCCGTTTTGAACCGATCCGCCAGGAGGAGAGACCAATCCTCCAAGAGATACGGCTCGTTGTCGAGGAGCGGCCAAACGTGGCCGTCGATTTCGGCGCCGGATATGGCGACTATGAGCGGTTTCGCGGCCTCTTTGAGCTTTCCCATCGAAACCTCTTTGGAAGCGGTCGCACGATCAGCTTCAGGGCGGAAGGGAGCAGTGTTGAAAATGAGTATTCCATCAATTACAAGGAACCGAGGTTTCCCTTTGAAAACACCGACGCCAGAGTTGGAATCGCCTATATCAAGCAACAAGAGATCACCTACGAATTGAAAACAAGCAGCGTTACGGCAGGGTTTGACAAAAGCTTCTCAAACACGGTCAAGGGTGCGCTTTTATACCAGTATGAGCGAAACCGCATCACGGAAAAGGATCCTGCCATTTTGCTTTCTCCGGAAGATGTTGGGAAGGTAAATATCGCAAGCATCAACCCCTCTCTCACACGGGATACGCGCGATGATCCATTTAACCCGAAGTCGGGTTCCGTTAATGCGATTACCTTGCGAAACGCCGCGAAACTCTTTGGATCCGAGGTACAGATGGTAAAGATGACGGTTCAAAGCAGTTGGTATCGATCGCTCTCTTCCATCCTGGTTCTCGCCATCTCTACCCGCGCCGGCGTCGCAGAGCGATTTGGGGAAACCGCGCTGATCCCGCCGCCGGAGAGATTCCTGTTGGGGGGACAGGGCACCGTCCGCGGCTACGATCAAGACCGGCTCGGTATTGCCGGAGGCACCCTCATCAATGGAAAACCGACCGGAGGGAACGCCATGATCGTTCTCAATGAAGAGTTTCGACTGCTTCCCCACCGATCATTAGGTTTCGTCCTTTTTTTTGACCACGGGAATGTCTGGGAGAGCCCTAAACAGATCGGCCTCTCCCAGCTTAAATCAAGCGCCGGGATCGGCATGCGATATCATACCCCCATCGGCCCTCTGCGCCTGGATTGGGGATACAAGCTGGACAGGGAGACCGGAGAAGCCCCATCGGCACTCCACTTTACCATCGGCCATGCTTTTTAAATCACAAATGCGATCATGAGAAAAATCGCGCTCATCGTGCTGACCCTGATTCTTGTTGAGTGTCATCTCCCACACCGGGAGGTCGCCGCCAAAGGCGCCAGGGTCATCAATGTCGCTGTCGAAATCGAAGACAAGGATATCGTGGTCTCCGCCGACCTGGTGCGCGGACTAAGCGACAAGACGGTCTCCGATATTCATCACGGCATTCCGAAGGATTTCTATTACTATCTCGTTCTTTTTCAGAAACAGAAAAATTGGTTTGATGAGGAGATCGCCTCAAAAACCCTCCGATTGACCGTAAAATATGATACCCTGAAAAAACATTATACGGTCAGCCAGAAGCAGAACGAAGAAGTGACAGAACAGGTCTTTCCCGACTTCCCCTCCGCGCAGCAGATTCTCTTGAAGATTGACCGTGTGAAGCTTGCGCCGGTAAGCCTCCTAAAACAGGGAAAGCGTTACCATGTGGGAATCAAGTCTCAAATGAAGGCATCCAAGTTTCCCCTCTACCTGGACTATTTCCTCTTTTTTATCCCTTTCCTGGAGTTGGACACCCCGTGGTCTTACTCCCATACCATTGATGGCATTCCATAAATGAACGAGCAAACGGTCTCTTCCGACGAACATGAAAAAAGGGCGAAGAGCGCGTTTCGCCCGGTCGTCATCACCTCACTTCTTCTGGCCATCTCGATGACGCTCACGTTCTTTCTGTTTAGGAGTGTTCAGCACCCCTCTTTATTTTCAACGAATATTCTTGTTTTAACCCTGGTGAATGTCAACATCACGCTGGCCATCCTCCTCATTCTTTTTCTGTCCCGTAATATCATCAAGCTCTATTTCGAACGGAGGCGGTATAAATCCCGATTCAAGACCAAGCTGGTGGCCGCTTTTCTCGGCCTCTCGATGATTCCATCGGTCCTCTTGTTTGTTGTGGCGAGCGGCCTTCTCACAAGCAGTATTGAGAATTGGTTCTCCATCCAGGTCGAGCGGTCGCTCGATCATTCGTTGGAGATCGCCCAGAGCTATTACCAGGCCCTTCAGGAGGGCGTCTCAACCGATGCCCGGGAAATCGGCACGATCCTCGCCGGACAGAATTTCCCCTTGGGCACCCCGGAGGATCTCGTCCGACTCCTTCGGGAAAAACAGAAAACCGCCACCGCCATTCAACTCTTCACGCTCACCGATTCCGGGCAGATCCAGTTTCTGGCCTCTCTGCCAGAAATATCATCCGAGGGACAACCCGTTCCACCGTCTGACGATTTTTTAAAGCAGGCCCTACAGGGCCCGATCACCGCCATTCAAACCACACATGCGGGAGATTTGATTCGCGCCGCAATCCCGGTTCAAAACGACGGCCGAGTGGTCGCTGCCCTGGTGGTCGATCGCCTCATCCCATCTTCCGTGGTCCAGAAAATGGAAGAGATCAAGAAAGAATCAGAAGAGTATAAACAGCTCAAGGCATTTAAAAATCCGATCAAGGGGAGTTACATTCTTTCTTTTTTCATTATCCTTCTCCTCATTGTTTTCTCGGCCATCTGGTTTGGTTTTTATCTCGCGCGAAGCATCACGATCCCCCTTCAGAGGCTTGCCGAGGCAACCGAGCGGGTCGCGGGAGGGAACTTGGATTTTCAGATTGATGTGACGGCCGCCGATGAACTGGGCGTTCTGGTCGATTCGTTCAATAAAATGACGTCCGATCTCTCCCAGAGTCAAAAAAAGGTCGAAGAGGCAAACCACTCTCTCACCCAGACAAACCAGGCGCTGGAAAGAGAGCGGGCCTACATGGAAGGGCTATTGAAAAACATCGGGGCGGGGGTCGTCTCCGTGGATGCAAAAGGGATGATCACCACCTTCAATCCGTCTGCAGAAAAAATCCTGGAGTTGTCGTCCAAGGCGGCAATCGGCGCCAACGCAATCGAGCTTTTCAGCTTAAAAAAGATGGGGGCGATGGCCGGACTGCTCCGTAAAATGAGAACCGCAAAAACAATGGAAGAAGAAATCCATATGGAGGTCCACGGAAAACTCCTGACGCTGCGTGTTGTGCTCTCCGCGCTGCAACGTGATGACGGCCATCCTTTGGGAGACGTCATCGTTTTTGACGACGTTACCGAACTGATTCGGGCGCAAAAGCTTGCCACATGGCAGGAGGTGGCCCGCCGTATTGCCCATGAAATCAAAAACCCGCTGACCCCCATTCAGCTTTCTACCGAACGTTTACGAAAAAAATATCTCGATCGGTCCGACGATTTTGACAAGGTATTCGATGAATCCACTCAGACCGTCATCAACGAGGTTCATGGTTTAAAAACCCTGGTCGACGAGTTTTCCAACTTCGCCCGGCTGCCACCTGCCCGTCCCTCATTGCAGAAAATTGATCCGATCCTACAGGAGGTCGTCTCCCTATATCAGACAAGCCAGAAAGATATCGTTATTTCCTCGAGTTTTGATGAAAACCTCCCTGCCCTTAATCTGGACAGGGATCAAATCAAGCGGGTCTTTGTGAATCTTTTTGAGAATGCCGTCGAGGCGATGGGTGGCAGGGGAACATTGCAGATCTCAACCTTCTATGATATTGAACTTAGGAGGGCGCGCGTGACGGTCTCCGATGAGGGCGAGGGAATCGCGACGGAAGATACAGACAAACTCTTTCTCCCCTATTTTTCGCGAAAAAAAGGAGGGACCGGTTTGGGGTTGGCGATTGTTAATCGCATCGTGTTGGATCATAACGCCAGCATCCACGTTACCCCCCGGGAGCCAAAAGGAACCACCTTTACTATCGCGTTTCCAGCATAAAGAGGGCGCAGCGTGTCTGAAACCATTTTGATTGTAGATGATGAACCTGCCATCCTTTCCACCCTCTCCGCTGTGTTATCGGACGAAGGGTACCATGTCTATACTGCGGACGACAGCGAGGAGGGGATGAAACTCGCCCAGTCGCATTCTCCGACGATTGTTTTACTCGATATCTGGATGCCGCGACAAGATGGAATAGAGGCGTTAAGGAATTTCAAAACCCTTTTTCCTGATCTGCCGGTCATCATGATGTCGGGCCATGGCTCCATTGAGACAGCGGTCAAAACGATCAAGTTGGGGGCCTATGACTACATCGAGAAACCGCTTTCCCTGGAAAAGGTGGTCCTCATGGTCAAACATGCCATCAATGAATTTCACCTGAAGCGGGAGAACCGCTTCTTAAAAAAACTGGTGGAACGACGGGACGAAATCATCGGGACCAGTCCGGCCATTTGCCGGCTGCGGGAGGAGATCGGCCGGGCCGGGCCGTCACAGGGCCGCGTCCTGATTTCAGGCGAGAATGGCACCGGTAAAGAATTGGTAGCCCGCGCCATCCATGCGCAGAGCCCGCGCAAAGGAGATCCCTTCCTGGAAATTAATTGTGCCGCCATTCCAGAGGCCCTCATCGAAAGCGAGTTGTTCGGATATGAAAAAGGGGCCTTCTCCGGCGCCCAGCAGCGGAAGATTGGCCAGTTCGAACTGGCCGACAAAGGGACCCTCTTCTTGGACGAAATTGGAGATATGTCCCTCTCCACGCAATCAAAGGTTTTACGGGTTTTGCAGGGCCAGGAGTTTTATCGTGTCGGGGGAAACACACGCGTAACGGTCGATGTTCGGGTCATCGCCGCATCGAACAAAAATCTGCCCGAAGAGATCAAAAAAGGGACCTTTCGGGAAGACCTCTACTACCGTCTCAACGTCATTCCGCTGCATGTCCCCCCGCTCCGTGAACGGATCGAGGATATCCCCCTTCTTCTTGCACATTTTATTTCGGAGGTCGCAAGAGAAGAGAGGATGAAATCAAAAGCGTTATCCGACGAGGTCGTTGCCGTTCTGAAACGATATGCCTGGCCCGGCAATGTCCGAGAGCTGAAAAACATGGTCGAACGTCTGGTGATCATGGTCCCTTCATCCACCATAAATATGGAAGACCTCCCGGAATTTCTGAAACGGCCGGCTCAATCCTCGGAAAGTTCGGTTTTTCTAAACACCTCTGTCCCGTCCTCGCTGAAAGAGGCACGGGGACTCTTTGAAAAAGGACACATCCTCGGCAAGCTTGCGGAAAACGGCTGGAACATCCAGAAAACGGCGGAATCGCTTCAGATTGAGAGGACCCATCTTTACCGTAAGATGAAACTTCTTGGAATCGAAGCCCCGTCAGAAGAAAAAGGTTCAGATGGCAATGCCGGTTCCCATTGAAACCGTCCAAATCGAGAAACTGGTTCAGGGAGGGGCCGGACTCGGCCGAAGCGGCCGCCGGGTCGTTTTTGTCCCTTACACCATCCCGAGGGAGCAGGTCACGATAAAAATCGTTCGGGAAAAGGGAGATTATGCCGAAGGAATCGTGGAAGAGGTCGTCTGCGCATCACCGCACCGCAGAACGCCGCCCTGCCCCGTTTTTGGCGTCTGCGGCGGATGCCAGTTGCAGCATCTTCCGGAAGAATTGCAGATCGAATATAAATTTTCCGCCCTTACGGAAACCC
>SBBT01000014.1 GCA_005239595.1 Candidatus Troglogloeales bacterium
CTGCCAGCTGAGCTACTGGGGAATATTAAAAGTTGGAAGGGGATTTTAACACACAAACAAGCAAAGTCAATCTTTTAGCCTCTTTTACAAAGGCCAAAATCTCCTCGACAAATCTTGTATCCGCCGCATGTTTTGTGCTACGGTAGCAATGCATTATGTTATTTGAGCTTGCCATCATTTTTGTCCTCATCCTGCTCAATGGGTTCTTTTCTGCTGCCGAAATCGCTGTAATCGCCGCCAGAAAAAGTAATATCAAAAACCTTTCCGATAAAGGGGACAGAAATGCGGGACTCTTGTGTCAAATCCAGAATGATCCGGAACCGTTCCTGGCAACGGTACAAATAGGGGTAACCCTCGCCGGATCGGCTGCCGCGGCGGTTGGAGGGGCAACCGCAATTGAAACGATTAAGCCGCTTTTGGCCCAAATTCCGCTTTTACAGCCTGCAAGCGAGTTTATCTCCGTATCCCTTGTTGTGGTATTCATTTCTTACTTCTCTCTGGTTTTTGGAGAGCTAATCCCAAAGTCGCTTGCCCTAAAATATCCGGATCAGATTGCATTGGCGGTAGCAAAACCGTTTACCCTGGTTGCAAGAGGGTTACGGCCGCTTGTCCATGTGCTGACTGCGCCTATCCGGTTTTCCCTTACGCCCATTGTCGGAAAAGTTATACCGGGAAGTTTTATCTCGGAAGATGAGATTAAATTCCTTTTGAAAGAGGGAAAGGAAAAGGGCGTTTTTGATCAAACGGAACAAGAGCTGATTCATAGTGTTTTTGAGTTTAATGATATTTGTGTGAAAGAGGTCATGCTCCCCAGGCCGAAAATCCATGCGATTCAAATCGATACCCCTTCCCGTGAGCTGCTGAAATACGTTACGGAGAATATGTTTTCGAGATATCCCGTTTATAAGACGAATATGAACGACATTGCCGGCATACTCTATTTTAAGGATTTGGTCGGAGTCTTAGTTCAGCAAAAAGAGGTTGTTTTAAAGGGTATTCTCCATCCGGCCTATTTTGTTCCTGAAATGATGCAGGTAAGCCGACTTTTGAAGGAGCTCCAGCGGCGTAGAATCCAGATGGCAATTGTAATCAATGAGTACGGAAGCGTAGAAGGGTTGGTCACCATGGAAGACTTGGTCGAAGAGATTATAGGCGAGATACAGGATGAGTATGATATTGAGGACCGGCCTGTGGAACGCCTTAAAGATGGTTCTCTCGCCGTCGATGCCTCCCTTTCTGTCCGCGATCTCAATAATGAATATGGCCTTCCGATACCAGAAGCGGCAGATTACGAAACACTGGGTGGTTTTGTACTGGCGCAATTGCAAGATATGCCTAAGGGAGGAGAAATTATTCAATTTGGCGACTATAAATTTACCATTGTTGATATGGATGGACGGCGTATTTCCAAATTGAAAGTTGAAAAAAAACCAGCCTTGGATAAGGTTCAGAAAAACTAACTGAAGGCTTCTTTAAATAGCCTGCCCAGTCATACTCCACATAAAGGCTTACCGGTTATCTTTTAAAAGAAACCTAAAGTAAAACTAAAGTAAAATTTTGCCTTGACATGAAAAAGGGAGCTATGGTACGGTTATATACGATCTTTTTTGTCTCCGATAGTTTTTATCGGATATAAAGATGGAGAGATGGAATGTTAAAAATTAATAAGAAAACAGATTATGCCCTCATGGCCCTCAACTTCATGGCTTGTCAGGAAGAGGGTTCTGTCGCCAACACAAGAATGATATCGGAAATTTATAATATTCCCCTAGAATTATTAGCAAAGACCTTGCAGACGCTCGCAAAGAAGGGGCTAATTGTTAGCCAGAATGGACCCAAAGGAGGGTACACCTTGGCGAAGGGGCCAGAGAAGATTACGGTGGGGGAGGTGATTCGGGCCATTGAAGGGCCTGTCCATATTGTTCATTGCTTAGAAGGAGACAAGGGCTGTTCCCAAATGGAACGATGCACTGTCTATGGGCCTCTCCGGAAGATTGAGGGTAAGATTGTTGAACTCCTGGACAACGTTACCTTGGATCAGATGTATCAGGAAGAAGTAAAAGAAGAAATTACTATTTAGTGAGGATTTCTCAATGTTAAAGTTTCCTATATTCATGGATAACCATTCCACCACGCCAATGGATCCGCGTGTCTTGGAGGCCATGCTTCCCTTTTTTACAGAGAAGTTCGGTAACGCGGCGAGCAGGAACCATTCTTTTGGGTGGGAGGCGGAGCGTTCGGTCGATCAGGCACGGGAGCAGATTGCGCGTCTAATCCATGCAGATCCGAAAGAGGTTATTTTCACAAGTGGTGCGACAGAGTCGAATAATCTTGCCATCAAAGGGGTGGCACAGATGTACCGTGAAAAAGGCAATCATGTTATTACATCGGTTACCGAACATAAGGCGGTTTTAGATACCGCAAAACATCTCGAAAATGAGGGATTCGCAGTTACTTATCTCCCTGTTGATAGGGATGGGCTGATTGATCCGGAAGCGGTCAAGTCTGCAATAACGGATAAGACGGTATTGATTTCAGTCATGATGGCCAATAACGAGATCGGCTCCATTAGTCCGGTTGCAGAAATAGGAAAGATTGCCAAAGAGAGAGGGGTACTTTTCCACTGCGATGCAACGCAGGGGGTTGGCAAGATACCGGTACATGTTCAGGAGATGGGTATTGATCTCATGTCTCTTTCGGCGCACAAGATGTATGGTCCGAAGGGGATTGGCGCGTTATATGTGAGGAAAAAAGGTCCGCGTGTGCGGCTTGCCCCCATGATGGATGGGGGAGGTCATGAACGGGGAATGCGTTCCGGCACCCTTAATGTACCCGGGATTGTGGGATTTGGTGCAGCCTGTGAGTTGTGTGGGTTGGAGATGGAAGAAGAAGGAAAGCGGTTGACCCAGCTGCGTGACCGGTTACGGGAGAAGATATTCGGTCAGTTGGAGGAGGTCTATCTCAATGGTCATCCGACGAAGCGGCTTCCACATAATCTGAACATCAGCTTTGCGTATGTGGAAGGAGAATCGTTGTTGATGGGTCTAAAAGAAATTGCCCTATCGTCGGGGTCGGCCTGCACAACGGCTACGTTGGAGCCGTCCTATGTGCTTCGCGCCTTGGGAGTGGGGAGTGACCTGGCGCATTCTTCGCTTCGATTTGGATTAGGACGATTTAACACACAAGAAGAAGTCGATTATGTGGGACAGCGCGTTATTGAAACGGTTCTTAGGCTTCGGGAGATGTCGCCCCTGTATGAAATGGCAAAAGAGGGGGTTGATTTAAAGAATGTTCAGTGGACGCAACATTAAGGAATATCAGTAAGGAGGTTGTGAAATGTCGTACAGCAGCAAGGTAATTGATCATTACAATAATCCCAGAAATATAGGCAGTTTGGATAAGAGTGACCCAACCGTAGGAACGGGTATTGTGGGCGCTCCGGAATGCGGAGATGTGATGAAGCTTCAATTAAAAGTGAGCAACGGCGTTATTGAGGACGCAAAATTCAAAACGTTTGGATGCGGGAGTGCGATTGCCAGTTCAAGTCTGGCAACAGAGTGGATCAAAGGGAGAACGATAGAAGATGCTTTTTCAATCAAGAATACCGACATCGTGAATGAGTTGAGCCTCCCTCCCGTGAAGATACATTGTTCTGTGTTGGCGGAAGATGCGATTAAGGCAGCAATTGACGATTATAAAAAGAAACAAGCTAAATACCAGGAGAAATAAAGAGATGGAACTCAAAGAGGCACAGACCATTTCCCTGACCCAAAGTGCAGTAAAGGAAGTGAAGGGTATCATCGAGAGAAAAAAACTGGGCAATGTGGCACTTCGGGTAGGGGTAGAAGGCGGAGGATGTTCCGGGCTTTCGTATAAAATTAATTTTGATACCGAGGTAACGGTTCATGACCTTACTACAAACATAGAAGGGCTTCGCGTGGTGGTCGATGAGAAGAGCGCCCTTTATCTGGCGGGGACGGTACTCGATTATAGTTATGATCTGGTAAGAGGCGGTTTTAAGTTTATTAACCCGAATGCCAAAAAGAGTTGTGGTTGTGGCGAGTCGTTCTCTGCCTAAGACGGCGCTTGAGGTATTAAAGTCGGGAATCAAAGATCTTTGAGTCGATTCAACGTGGCCCCGAAAGGGGCCACGTTTTTTTAGCGTATCAAAGATCGTTTCGTGACGGTATGGGAGTGGATATCCAGGAGGTGCGTCATTGCTGGAATTGTCAGGCGGCGGTTCAGGATCCTTTTTTTTGTGGGAGCTGCCACGTCTTGCAGCGTCCTTATGAAAAGATCGACTATTTTTGTTGCTTTGATCTCGACTATTGTTTGAATGTGGATCTCAAGCTGTTGGAGGCGCGCTTCCATGCCCTAAGTCGGAAATGCCACCCAGACCTTTTCCAGAGAAAATCGGAAATGGAAAAAGAAATCAGTCTTGAAAACACAGCGCTTTTAAACCAAGCCTATCGCACGCTCAAGGATCCGATGAAACGGGTGAAATACCTTATTCGTTTGGCGGGGGAGGGAGAGACGACCGAGATCGCGCCTCCATCGGACCTCTTTGAAGAGATTTTTGAACTGGAAGAAACATTGGAGAAGATAAAAAAACCGGCGGAACAGACGCAATATCCTTTTTTATTTCAGAAATTAGAGACGGCAAGAAAAGGGTTTCAACGTCGTCAGAATCAAGCAAAGACAAATCTGCAGGCCCTATTTTTAAAGTGGGATAGTCTGCTGAATGGAAAGCCAGCAGCTAAACCGACATTTACAGATCAGCAAAGGTTACTTATTGAAGAGATGAAAGGGGCACTGTCGGATTGTGCTTATTTGGAGCGGATATTAAACAGCATCATGACAGCAAACGCGGGGCAGGGATAAAGCGAAACTTGCTTGTTTGTAAGCTTTATTGTAGGCTCAAAACAGTGCCGTTGCGCGGAAGCTAGCGCGATGCGGGCGTTGAACGAGAAAGTAGCCGGCGTTCCGTTCTGGTTTTGCCGAGTTAGATAGAATGAAATTGGTATGAATAAGACTAAACTTCCAGAAGAAATCATCAAGGAAATAGAGAATTTTGGGCGCCAGATCGCCCGCCTGGAGAGGGGGGAGATCCCTGAAGAGAAGTTTAAGCGGTTCCGGTTACAAAATGGGGTCTATGGACAGCGGCAAAAAGGGGTTCAAATGGTTCGCGTCAAGATCCCATCGGGGACGCTTAATTCGGAAAAACTCCGAACGCTTGCAGATATTGCAGAGCAATATTCGACAGGGAAGGGACATGTTACTACCCGTCAGGATGTGCAATTCCATTTTGTCAAACTCCATGATATTACCGCTGTACTATATCGGCTTGCCCAGGCGGGTCTGACCACCCGGGAGGCGTGCGGCAACACGGTCAGAAATGTGACCGCCTGCCATCTTGCCGGTATCTGCCCGACAGAATTGTTTGATGTGACCCCTTATGCCAGGGCGGTTGCGTTCCACCTCTTGAGAAATCCGATTAATCAAGACCTGCCACGGAAATTTAAAATTTCCTTTTCGGGGTGTCAGAGCGAGTGCGGGTTTGCAACAATCCATGATATTGGTTTCATCGCGACCAGTCGGAACCTAGATGGTATCACGGAGTATGGGTTTAAGGTATTTGTGGGAGGCGGATTGGGATCCAGTCCAAAACTGGCCAAGCTTTATGCGGAGTTCCTTCCCTGCTCCGAGATTCTTCCGACCTGTGAGGCCATTTTAAAAATCTTTGATGCCCATGGAGATCGGAAGACCCGAAGCAAAGCAAGGATGAAATTTGTCCTTGAGAAATGGGGAATCGAACAATTCAAAATAAAGGTTTCCGAGGAGCTTCGTTTTTTAAAGGAGCAGGGGGCGGTCTATCCTCCCATGGAATCTCCGGTACCGGCGGCATCAAAAATCTTTCCGGAGACCGGTGGCCACCTCTCTCCGGTTCAAGGGAATGGCAACGCTGAATATGCCCGGTGGCTTCGGACAAACGTTCTTCCCGAGACGGAGGAGGCGTTCTGTGCAGTTCATGTAAAATTGATTGTCGGCGACATTACCGCGTTGCAATTTCGCGGGTTGGCCGACATTGTTGATCTGTTTTCTCCTGGGGAAGTTCGTACGACCCATCAGCAAAATTTTATACTGCACCGTGTTCGGCGGGAATCGTTGCCGGACCTGTATGCCGCCCTTGAGAAATATGGGTTGGCCGGAAGCGGGGCAGAGCGGGTTGTAGATGTCATCGCCTGTCCTGGGACCGATAGTTGTCAGTTGGGGTTGACCTCTTCCATGGGCTTGGGCGAAGCGATTGTTGCGGAGTTCTCAATGAATCTC